>JABFSP010000403.1 GCA_013140565.1 Ignavibacteria bacterium | reverse complement strand
AACAGGCTGTTTATGTTCCCGGTAATGAATATCGGTTTACAGTACAGGCTTTTCCGCGAAGATGTAACTGATAATATGAGGCCATTTGTGAATTTCGGCGTTTCACCTGCTGTTATTATGTATACTACCTATAACGAATCATTTTTTTCAAGCTTTAAATACGCAAAAGCTAAATATACGGTTGGCGGATATGTTGGTTTTGGTTTGGATTACATCACGAACCGTTCATCGGGTCTGAGCTTTAACCTGCGGTATTATTATTTACACCTTTTTGGCGAAGGCATTCAAAGTATTTCCACTGCTGAAATGAAGAACTTTGGCGGCATTTATTTTGTGTTCAGCTATAATTTTTTGAAGTAGGGATAAGTTTTCTTGTTGTTGCTGACAACACCAACAACGGGTGGAAAACAAAAAGGGGCAATAGCCCCTTTTTTAATTGCATTTTTTTGCCTTTTTACTTTTTGAAATCAAGTGAAACTTGATTGAAATCCGGCTCTGTCGGATGCTTTTTGCCTTCTACTTAATCAATCCGTCAAAGCCGGATTTCTTAAGTAACTTCGTTACTTAAGAAATCTGCTAAGGCAGATTTCAAAAATGATTTCATCATTTTATCAACTTATCAAACTCTGCTTCATCAATAACCTTTACACCCAATGATTCCGCTTTCTTAAGTTTACTGCCGGCTTCGGCTCCGGCCAGTACATAGCTTGTTTTTTTGCTGACCGATGACGCGGCTTTGCCGCCGAGTGTTTCGATTAACTCTTCAACCTCTTCACGTTTGTATTTTTCAAGTGTACCCGTTACAACGAACGTCAGTCCTTCAAGCTTGCTTGAAGCATTTGCAGTCACTTCCACTGCAAAATTCAGCCCCGCATCACGAAGCTTTTTTATCATCTGCAAATTGCTCTTTGTGCGGAAAAAATCGTACACGCTCTCAGCAATCCTTGGTCCAATTTCATGTATACTTTCAATTTCTTCCTTTGATGCTGCAATGATATTATCAACACTCTTAAAATGTTTCGCAAGCACCCTGGCTGTTCTGTCTCCAACGTGCCTGATACCGATCGCATACAGTACTTTTTCAAACGGTCGTTCTTTGCTGCGCTCAATTGAGCCTAAAATATTATCAATACTTTTTTCACCAAACCTATCAAGTGATTTCAGTTCCTTAACTTTCTTATCCAGCTTATAAATATCCGTAATATCCTTTAAGTATCCTAGCTGAATGAACTTTTCGAGTATCTGGAATCCCAGCCCTTCAATATCCATTGCCGTGCGTGCTACAAAATGCTCCATCCTGCCTTGCACCTGCGCCGGGCAAAGTGAATTTGTGCAGTAATGGTTCGCCTCGCCTTCGGGTCTGTGCAGCATTGTGCCGCATACGGGACATTTCTCCGGCATCTTAAAGGGTTTGCTGTTCCTGGGTCTTTGCTCTAACACAACTTCAACTACCTTGGGAATAACATCGCCGCCCTTTTCTATCTTCACATAGTCGCCTTCGCGGATATCTTTGCGCTCTATTTCATCGCTGTTATGCAGGGTAGCGCGAGATATTGTTGAACCCGCCAAAAATACGGGCTCCAGCTCCGCCACGGGAGTTATTGTACCAATCCTGCCAACTTGCAGAGTTATGCTTTTGAGTTTTGTTACTGCCTGCTTGGCTTTGAATTTGTAAGCAATAGCCCAGCGCGGACTCTTGGCAATTGCGCCCACTTTATGCTGCTGTTCAAGAGAGTCAAGTTTTATCACTACACCGTCAATTTCGTATGGCAGGCTATCACGCTTAGATTCAATTTCTTCGCAGAAACTTTTTACTTCTGAAATATTATTTACAATTTTTGTAAAATTGTTTATGGGGAACTTGAGAGACCTGAGAAATTCCAGATTACCAGAATGCGTTTTTTGTTTCTTTTGTTCAGCATCATTCAGATATCTCATATAATAGCAAAACATATTGAGCCTGCGGGAAGCGACCTCACGGGAATCCTTTAGCTTCAGACTGCCTGCGGCTGTATTACGTGGATTGGCATATCTCGGCTTACCTTCTGCTTCCTGCTCCTCATTTATGCGGAAAAAATCCTTAAGCATAAAAAACACTTCACCGCGCACTTCAAGATCAATTTTTTTATCAAGCTGTAATGGTATTGCACGCACAGTTTTAAGATTGGTGGTAATATTATCACCCCTTACGCCGTCACCACGCGTTGCTCCCTGAACAAAGAGACCGTTTTTATATGTAAGCGATACGGCTATGCCGTCAAATTTGAGCTCGCACACATACTTGTATTTTTCGCCCTTAAGCAGATTGTTAATGCGCTTATCAAATTCATCAAGGTCATTTTCATCATAGGAGTTTGAAAGCGAGAGCATTGGTATATCGTGAATTACTGTCGGGAAATCGTTGGATAGATCACTGCCAACTCTTTGAGTGGGTGAATCAGGAGTTCTAAGCTCTGGAAATTTGGCTTCAATTTCCTGCAGCTCCTTCATCATAATATCATATGTGTAATCGTCAATATCGGGTTTAGCAAGTATATAATACTTATAGTCAGCCTCAAGGAGTTTTTCCCTGAGCTTACGGGCTTTGTCAGCGTTTTTTTTATCTACCGGCATAGGTTTTGCTTATGATACTAATTCAAAGCATCCCCTTGGAATTACTGCTGCTGGATGCCTTCTTTGGTTATTATGAGATTTTTGATTGATGAACCCGGTGTAAGGTTGGCTTTTTTTAAGTATTTACCGTTCAGGTATAGGTCAACATTCTGGCTGGTATTGGCACTGAAACGGAATTTTTCCTTTGCTTTAAAAACTATAGAGTCTTTGGCACTAAGATTCTCATTATATGCCTCTGCGTCATCATCAACATACAGTTTAACCTTAATATCCTTTATTGCCTTAATAGTAAGTGTCATTGAATCAAGTTCTGCCAATGTTTTAAGAGAATCTTTTATGCGGGTTGAATCTATTGTTTTATTATTGATCTTATTTTCGTAATCACTTGAAATTTCATTGAATGTTTTCGGCTTAACATCGCTCTTTTTTTCGCCGTTATTGTTCAGATAGTCGATAAGGAAATATATACCAACGATTATTGCAACGATAAGCACTCCAAGCAGAATTTTTTGTGTAATAGATTTGTTTGAATACTCCGGAGTTTCGTCATACTCAACCGGTTTCGATTTCATGTAATCCGGCTTATCATTTTCAAGACTCTTTGAATAAACCGGCTCATCAGGATCTTCTTCTTTCTTCATGGGCTGATCAAGCACAGATATCCGCAGTTTCGCATCGGGTGCACTGATATCTTTTGAGTTCTCATCGGCAAATTTTCTGCGGGCGTAGAATCCCGCTTTTGCTTTATCGTAATCGTTTAATATCTGGTTTTCATTTTCGTTAAGGGCGCGTGCGTATGCTTTTATAAATGAGCGGATATATGTTTCAGGCTGAAAGTCAAAATTCCCGTTTTCAAGCAGCTGCAGGAATTTAGTATTAATTCTGCTTTCAGAAGAAATTTCAGCAATGGAAATTCCTTTTAATTCACGAAGCTTCTTCAGGTCCTGGCCAAATTCCTTAAGCATTCATTACTTGGATGGAGGTTAAAAATTATCAATTTTACTAAAATAACGCAACTTTAATTTAATATCAATTGATTTAGTGATAAAAACGAAACTTTTTTAGAAATAAATACCGGCTCAAACAATCCTGCCGGTTAGCTATTGTATTCAAAAACCGCAGGTCAAAGCAGAGATTTTGACATACATTTTTGTTTTCACGTATCACTAATATATGACTGCTTTTTAAATTGAATCACATATCAAAAACAGGTATATTTGTTGATTAATGCTTAATTTCTATAGATTACAACAGGATTATTTAAAATTTACAGGCAATGACAGGCTTGACCTGATCAACAGGCTTTCAACCAATCAGGTTATTCCCCTCGATAAATTTTCATGTGTTAAAACTGTATTGACATCCGATAAGGGCAGAATAATAGATCTGCTTACTTTATACAACCTGGGTGAAACTATATTTGCCTCATGCTCTTTTAATAACGCCAAAACTGTTCTAGGTCATCTGGATAAATATACTATTATGGATGATTTCACCCCTGCTGATTTAAGCGGTTCACATAATACAATTTTGTTTTTTGGTGATAAAGCAATTGAGTACATAGCAAAAATTACAGGCAGTAATACCACGGGATTTGAAGAAAATAGATTCATTGTTACCGGTGCGCATGACGCTATAATTTCTTTGAACGATAGTGCCTTTGGGGGTTTAAAATTCATTTATTCAGTTAATGATAAAGACTACTGGGAAAGTAAAATTTTTCAGGATGAGATTGTTAATGAATTCGGACTGAACGAGATCACTGATACACAATTTGACGTAAAACGAGTTGAGCTTGGTATTCCCGCTTTTGGCAAAGAAATGAGCGAGCTTACAAATCCATTGGAGTGCGGTTTGAATAAATACGTCAGCTTCACCAAGGGATGTTATATAGGACAGGAAGTAATTGCAAGACTTGATGCATATGATAAGATAAGTAAACATATGGTAGGTTTGAAAATAGAATCAGGTACCTTGCCTGATAAAAGTGAGCAGTTCAAGATCACAACCGATGGAAAGGAATGCGGGTTTGTAACAAGCACTGCGCATTCAGATAAATACGGATACATAGCACTAGGATTTATAAAAACAATATTCTTAGATAATAACAGATCATACAAAATAAAGTTTAACGAAGGCGTGCTTGATTGCAGTATTGCAGAGCTGCCTTTTACCACTTAAATATATAATATAAAACATCAGGAGCAATAAAAATGTCAGTAAATATTAAAGAATTATTAGGAAACGATGCATCGTTATTAGAACATAAATGCACAACCATACCAAAGGAAACATTACATTTACCGGGCGGCGATTTTGTTGACCGCGTATGGAAAGATTCAGACCGCTCACCGCAGGTATTAAGGAATATGCAGTCAATATTTAATTCAGGCAGACTCAAAGGAACAGGATATCTCTCGATCCTCCCGGTTGATCAGGGAATTGAGCACTCAGCAGGCGCGTCATTTTCTCCAAATCCGATATATTTTGACCCGGAAAATATTGTTAAACTTGCCATCGAAGGCGAGTGCAACGCAGTTGCTTCAACACTTGGGGTACTCGGTTCTGTTTCAAGGAAGTATGCTCACAAAATTCCGTTTATACTTAAAATAAATCACAACGAATTCCTTTCATACCCCAATAAATATGACCAGATACTCTTTGCAAGCGTTGAGCAGGCATTCAATATGGGAGCAGCGGCAATTGGCGCTACTATATACTTCGGCAGCGATGAATCTGCAAGGCAGATCCAGGAAATATCACAGGCATTCCAGTATGCGCATGAATTCGGTATGACCACAATACTTTGGTGTTACTTAAGGAACTCAGCTTTTAACGTGAAAGGCGATAAAGATTACCATGTATCCGCGGACTTAACCGGGCAGGCAAATCATTTAGGTGTTACAATAGGCGCTGATATAATTAAACAAAAGTTACCCGAAAATAACGGTGGATATAATGCAGTTAAATTCGGTAAAACAAGCAAGCTTGTTTACGAGAAACTCTGCAGCGATAACCCGATTGACTTAACACGCTACCAGGTAGCAAACTGCTACATGGGCAGATGCGGCCTGATTAATTCAGGCGGTGCCTCAACCGGCAAGGGTGACTCAGACTTAAAAGAGGCGGTTAAAACCGCAGTTATAAACAAACGCGCAGGCGGTATGGGTCTCATTTCCGGAAGAAAGGCTTTCCAGAAACCTATGTCAGAAGGCGTCGAACTGCTGCATGCTATACAGGATGTATATCTTGATAAAGATGTAACAATTGCATAACAAATGAAAATTTTTCTATAAACAATAAACCAAAAATGAACAAAAAATTAAAAAAAGTAGCCGGCAAACACAGGAAAAAACAGGCAAAAGCCAAAGCAAAGATTAAAGAATCAAAAGCTAAAGCAACAAAGAAATAATGAAAAATGTTATGCTGCTGGTGTTTATAACACTGGCAGCAACTTTTACTCCCATATTCGCAAAGCTGACAGTAGCGGAAATATCTCCGCTATCTCTGGGTTTTTTCCGATTTGGCTTTGCAGCCATTCTGTTCTACATTACTTTAAAAGTAAGAAAGCTTGATCTCAAATTCGATAAAAAGGATTACCCCAGGCTAATCTTACTTGCTCTGCTTTGCATCCCGCTCAACCAGTTCTTTTTCTTAAGCGGTATAAAACTCAGCTTTGCATCGCATAGCGGAATAATATATTCGCTCAATCCTGTTTACGCTTACATTATTGCTGTAATTTTCAGGTATGAAAAATTCTATTATTCCAAATTATTCTCAATTCTGCTAACTGTCGTTGGAATATTCTTCATATTTTATGAAGGTTTTATCTCATCATCTATAGAAGGTGACGTGATAAAAGGAGATGTACTTCTGCTGTTTGCGGTATTAACGTTTTCTATGTACTTAACGCTGGGTAAAAAGACCATTGAAAAATACGGTGCACTTAAGACATCCACATTCGTTTTTCTTGTTGGAAGCGTGCTGTATATTCCCCTGTTCATTTATGACCTTCCGAATTTTACTCTTGAACATTTAACTTATAAGGGAATAATTGGCTTCATTTATCTCTCATTTTTTGTTGCATACCTGGCTTATTTTGTTTGGTATTACGCACTTCGCAGTATAGCAGTAAGCAAACTTACAACACTTTCAAATATTTCTCCACTGCTTACTGTTTTATTTTCAATTATATTTCTTGGTGAGCATATTTCATTATTCTTTATAATAGGTTCGCTTATAACTTTGCTCGGTGTATTCATTATGCACCGTGTAAGCATAGATATTTCATAATAATTATTTTTAAACTGATAACATAAATTGTCCACAAAAAAATTAAATGTAGGATTAACCGGCTGCGGCCATTTAGGCAAAATTCACTGCAGGCTGATAAACGAGATCGCTCAAAATGATACCAACGTATTTTTTGCAGGAGTGTATGATTCAGACCCCGCAATTACTGATACCATCAGTAAAGAATACAGCATAAAAGCGTACAAAACGCTTGAAGAAATGCTGGGTGAAGTTGATGCATTGGTAATTGTTACCCCAACCTCAACTCATTTTGAAATAGCGAAAAAAGCACTGGCTAAGAATATTAACTTATTCATAGAAAAACCTGTAACAAGTTCGCTTAAAGAAGCAGAAGAACTGATCGAAATGGCTGAGGGAAAAAAAGTTAAGATACAGGTCGGACATGTTGAAAGGTTCAATCCTGCGCTGGTTGCCCTTGAAAAATTTGAAATGAAGCCAAGGTTTATTGAATCACACCGTCTGGCACAGTTCAATCCAAGGGGTACTGATGTATCGGTAATACAGGACCTGATGATACACGATATTGATATAATACTCCACCTTGCAGGCTCACCCGTAAAGAAAATTGATGCAAACGGCGTAGCCGTTATTTCAGATGAAATTGATATTGCCAATGCAAGGCTAACGCTTGAAAATGGCTGTGTAGCAAACCTGACTTCAAGCCGCATATCGCTAAAAAAAATGCGTAAGATGAGGATATTCCAGGGTAATGCGTATATATCAGTCGATTTCCTTAACAACAAATCAGAAGTTTTCAGGTTAACTGACAATGATACAAAAAGTGAAGGAATGTCATTTCCGATATCAGATACCAAAAAGATAATTTATGAAGAACCCAAACCTGAAAAAGCTGAGAGTATAAATCCTATCAAAAATGAACTTGAATCATTTATAAACAGCATAATAAATGATAAACCGGTAAAGGTCACATTAAATGCCGGCAAAGAAGCTGTTGAAGTAGCGGATAAGATAATAGAAATTATTAAGAACGGGAACTAGTTTATCTTGACGGATTTCATAGGGTCAAATATTATATTAAAGAGAATATCAAGAATTGCTATCAAAGCAGATGTGCAGGCCTTTGTTGTTGGCGGTTACGTGAGGGATAGGCTTCTTGGGCTGAATAAAACTGATATTGATATAACCGTAATTGGTGATGGAATTGCGTTTGCTGAAATTGTCGCTAAGGATTATAACCAAAGTCTATCGGCAGTATATAAAAAATTCGGTACTGCCCTGCTTGAAATAAATGATACTAAAATTGAATTCGCATCAGCAAGAAAAGAAAGTTATAACGTTAATTCACGCAAGCCAATAGTTGAATTTGCTGATTTAACCGAAGACCTTTCACGCCGTGATTTCACGGTAAATGCGCTGGCTGTTTCACTGAATAACGATAATAATGAAGTGATTGATATGTTTGAAGGTCTTACAGACCTGAAGGAACAAGTACTTCGCACTCCGCTGGAGCCTGAAAAAACATTCAGTGATGACCCATTAAGAATGATGCGAGCATGCAGGTTTGCCTCTCAGCTTGGGTTTGAAATTGCCGGTGATACTTTCCATGCGATGAAGCAGATGAAGGAAAGACTGCGTATTACAAATGGTGAAGATACGGTCGTATCACAGGAAAGAATAACAGATGAGTTCCTCAAAATAATAGCGTCACCAAAACCTTCAGTTGGTTTAAGCAGGCTGTTCAAATCAGGTTTAATGGAAATCATATTTCCTGAGGTACATAACCTTGAAGGTGTGGACCAACGTAAGGACTTTCATCACAAGGATGTTTTCTGGCATACACTGCAGGTTGTGGATAATATTTCCACTAAAACAGATAAGCTTTGGCTGCGATTCGCTGCATTAATGCATGATATTGCGAAGCCTCCGACCAAAAGGTTTGTTGAAGGGACAGGTTGGACTTTCCACGGGCATGAGGATCTAGGTGCCCGTTGGCAGAAAAAGATTTTCTCAAGGCTCAAGCTTCCTTTTGATAAGCTTCCATATGTGGAAAAACTCGTAAGGCTCCACCTTCGCCCGATTGCGCTTGTAAATGAGCAGGTTACTGATTCCGCCATACGCCGTCTGATATTTGATGCCGGAGATGATATCGAGGACCTCTTCACACTTTGCAGGGCTGATATCACATCCAAAGACCCATCTAAAGTTAAAAAGTATCTGGAGAATTTTGATAAAGTTGAAAAGAAGGTTGCAGAAGTTGAGGAACGAGATAAAATACGTAACTTCCAGTCACCCGTTAGAGGCGAAGAGATAATGAAGATTTGTAATTTACAGCCTTCAAAGGCAGTTGGAATTCTTAAAACGGCGATTGAAGAAGCTATACTGGATGGAATTATACAAAATGATTATGAAGCGGCTTTAAAGTACTTGCATGAAATAAAGGATGATGTACTGTTTAAAAATAATGCTTAGAAAATATTTCTCCGAAAGAGATCCTTCGATCTTGTTTGCCTTCAGCAGCCAATTCTCTCAGGATTAATTGTCATCCTCTTGGATGGAATTCCTTATGAACCTGTTTTAAATATGAAATATCGACGTGAGTGTAAATTTGTGTAGTGCTTATATCAGCGTGACCCAGCATTTCCTGAATGCTGCGCAGGTCCGCTCCGCCTTCCAGCAAATGTGTTGCAAATGAATGCCGGAAAATGTGCGGGTGAATTTTCTTGGCAATCTTTGCCATTTTTGAATATTTACTGATGATATCCCATATCGCCATTCTTGAAAGCGCTTTACCCCGCCAGTTTAGGAATAAATAATCCTCCGAATTAGGTTTTGCAAGCGTACTTCTTGAATTGGTGATATACAATTTTATCCATTCAAGCGTAGATACCGCAATTGGTACAATTCTTTCTTTTGAACCTTTTCCTATAACACGGATAACTTCATCTTCATACAGCACATTGGAAGTCTTAATTGTCAATACTTCGCTTACCCTTAAGCCGCAGGCATACATAATTTCAAGTATTGTCTTATCTCGCAATCCAAGAGAAATGTTGACATCAGGCTGAGAAAGTATTTTTTCAATTTCCTCAATAGTTAATATATCGGGCAGTTTGCGTGATAATTTTGGTGAATCGAAAAATTCCAGCGGGTTTAATTTAATGCTGTAGGTTTTGGTATCTATCAAATATTCATAAAATTGCCTGAGTGTTGAGAGCAGCCTTGCGGTTGATGAAGCCTTATATTCCTTTTTTAGCTGAGCAAGAAATTTTTCGATGTGAGTATCCTGAACATCTTCAAATCCATTTAGATCCTGTTCTTCAATAAAAATTCTGAATTTTTCGAGATCAAAGGCATATGAATTTATTGTGTTAATCGAAAGGGATCTTTCAAGTTCTAAATATAACAAAAAACCCTGAACCTGTGAAAGTTTCAGATCTTTTGCCGGCTGATGATCAATCTTCTTCATCAGCAGTTTCGGGGTACTTTATTCTGTGGTGGTGTATACCTACTATGGTTTTAAGGAAACTTTGTTTTATCTTAATAAGATCTTTAAGTGTAAGATCACATTCATCAAGTTCACCATCCAGAAATCTTGCGCGGATAATTTCACTAATTTGTGTTTCAAGCTTTGCGGGGGTCGGGTCTTCAATTGAGCGGGTTGCCGCTTCAACGGAATCAGCAAGCATTACAATGCCGGTTTCCTTGGTTTGTGGTTTTGGTCCAGGGTAGCGGTAAATATATTCATGGCTGGTATCTATTTCACCCTCGTCTGTTCTTGCCTTTTCGTAAAAATACGAAACAAGGTTTGTACCGTGATGCATAGGGATAAAATTAATAATTTCTTTTGGCAATCTGAATCTTTCAGCAAGCTTAATGCCGTTCTTTACGTGGGCTATTATCATTTTGGCGCTGAGCGATGGATTTAGTTCTTCGTGTTTATTGGAATCCATTTGGTTTTCAACAAAGTAATCCGGATTTACAATTTTACCGATATCGTGGTAATAACACCCAACGCGGGCAAGAATCTGGTTCGCACCGATCTCCTTGGCAGCCTGCTCAGAAAGATTGCCCATGATTATTGAATGATGGAAAGTACCGGGCGCTTTGGATGACAGATCGCGAAGCAGAGGGTTGTTGAAGTCGCTTAGCTCAAGAAATACAAGATCAGTAGCCACACGGAATACTTTTTCATAGAAAATAAGCAGCCCGTAAGCAAGTATAGGTGAAAGGATTGCATTTAAACCAGCGCCAATAAGCTGATTCTTCACTATATTGATATCATCATACCGTTCGAGTCCGATAGCAATTATAGCCACAAAATAGCCAATAAGGATATATATCATTGAAACAAAAATCTGTGAGCGTTTTTTAATGTCACGAACGGAATAAACCACCAGAACAGATGCGGCAAAATTAGGAATGAGAATATCGTAATCGCCCCCCCTTACTGCCGATACAAGAACACAGATTATCATTATAGCATAAACAGCAACACGTGAATCGAATATAATTGTGAGCAGCATAGCCGCTACGGGTACGAAGATTATATATTCAATAGGGTAATTTATTTTTAGCTGAAGGCTGAGATATGATAGAAGACATTGAAGAAGTATAATAGTTGATATAAGTATCAGCTTCATGTTATCTTCAAATATCGAAAGTCTCATTTTATAAAGGAATATCCCAAGCAGGAAAATCATGAGCATTACAAACAGGAATCGCCCGAGCTGCTGGAGGTAGAAATCACTTGAACCCATCTGCTCATTCCTGATCCGCTTATAGGATTCAAGCTTAAGCTTCGCGCCCTCATTTATAGGTTCGTGTTTGCTGATAATTCTTTCGTTTTCGCGTACCAGGCCAAAAGTCTTTGGAACAGCCTCAGTTACGGATGAAAGAATTTTCTGTGTTTCCGGTTCGTTATAAATATAGTCAGGGAAAACATACAGTTTGGCTATTTTGAAAGATACGCCTGCCAGTTCAGGGTTTTTATAAAAACTCGTGAAGTCATTATTCAGGATCTTTTCAACTTCAGATACATCACGAACTTCGTTTAGAGCAATACTTTCTTCAACTTTATTTTTAATAAATGATATTTTTCCGGAAGTGATCCCTGATTTTGGAAGGTCAATGATTTTTTTATCATACACCTGGTTTAAAGACTGTATGATCTTCTTTTTGAATGCGTCTGATGCCGCCGGGTTATTCAATGTGCTTCTAAGGCTGCTCCATTCCGCTTCTGTCAACGTAAAACTTAGTTCTGATCTCAGTTTGTTTAGTGCCTGCTCACTTGTAGTGCGTTTTTCTTCGGGGAGTGATTTTTCCTTTTCGAATTCGCTCTCGTAATCGGCTATCCTGGTAAGTTTTGCAAACTGGGAATTAATTGAATCCAGCCAGTTTCCTGTGCCGCTGCGTGTAATGTTTATATCAAACAAAGGGTAAACTTTGGATGCAGCGTCATTAACTTCTTTTTTATAAACGGTTTCACTTTTGTATACCGGAAAACTGAACGGTGCGATTAAATCTTCTTTGCTCCATACCATACCTGTCATATAGTCGGTTTCAATCGTCTCATATTTAGGAAACATCGCAGTTATAAGAATAACTGTAATAAAGGCAATGAAGAATTTTACCGTTTTATCGGTTTTAAACTCTGTTTTATTTTTGCTGAGTTTTGCCAAATTTCATTTGTAGTTTCCGGACTAAATTAACAATAAAAATGTTTTTTAAGTGTCCAGATATAAAGGTACAGCGGCTCTATTGTGCCATTTCCGCAAATAACCCCGGGATTAACAGAATTAGTATTAATTCACTTCGTAAAAAGTGGAATACCTTGTTTTCCCGTCAACAAACTGGCTTAAGATCTTGGTAGTTAGGCTGTAAATGGTATCATCCATTTCATCTTCCAGTCCTTCAAATTCAGCTTCATCCTTCAGAATATAAACTTCTGTAAAACTGTTAGTTTTATTCTTATCTTCTACAACCATGTAATTATGGTCTGTATGTGATTTCATGTAAGCTTCAAGCTCTTTTATGGTAACCAGATAATCATCCCTTTTTTCAGGATGAACATCGTAATTGATTTGAAATAATATTTTACTCATAACGTTGTAATATAATTTTCTCAATTTTTAATTGAAAGTGCAAAAATTTTTGATAATTCAAATGTTGTAAAAGTCAAAAAACCCTGTTTATACATTTAGAACACTGTTGAAATAGATTTCCTGATCGCATTGTAAACATTAAAAGATCAAATTTTATCTTTCGAAAATGGCTCACTTTAACTGCTGTTATTTATTAGTTTAAAGCGATAATCAAATATTTATTAATTGGTTTTTTTATGAATAGGTTTTTGTTAACTTTGTATTATAAGTATTGCGCTTTGGTACGTACACGCTGAAGATAAATTAAATTCACTCAAGAATAAGTACAGAACAAATACATAATCCCGCTGAACAAAACAGCACGACAAAGAAAAACTATAAATACCTGCTATATCTTTCATTAGGAGCCTTAGGGATTGTATATGGAGATATTGGAACAAGTCCTTTATACGCACTCAAAGAGTGTTTTTCGCCCGCACATGGTGTACCGCCAACTCATGATAATGTTCTGGGTGTGCTATCACTTGTATTCTGGGCGCTCATAATTGTAATATGCATTAAGTACCTGATCATAGTAATGCGAGCTGATAATGAAGGAGAAGGCGGCATATTGGCGTTAATGGAGCTTGTCAGACCCCGTAAGCAGGGCTGGGGATTTATGATTATAATAAGCCTGGGGCTGTTTGGAGCAGCATTATTATACGGTGACGGAATAATTACTCCTGCAATTTCGGTTCTTTCAGCTGTTGAAGGTTTACAGATAGCGACCCCCGCTCTTGAAAATTACGTGATCCCGATCACAATTATCATACTTTTCCTTCTGTTCTACTTTCAGAAACGAGGAACAAGTAAAGTGGGACAGGTTTTCGGTCCGATAATGATAATCTGGTTTATTACAATAGCTATATTAGGCGTTAGCGCGATCATCAATAATCCTGAAGTACTTCACGCAGTTTACCCAACGTACGCATATAAGTTTTTTGTTGATAACGGATTTCACGGATTTGTAATACTGGGTTCTGTTTTCCTTGTTGTAACCGGTGGCGAAGCTCTGTATGCTGATATGGGTCATTTTGGTCCAAGGCCAATCAGATATGCCTGGTTCATAATCGTGTTACCCTGTCTTTTGATGAATTATTTCGGACAGGGAGCTATGATGCTGCAGAATCCTGAAGCTGCGAAGAGTCCTTTTTACTTCCTGGCACCTGATTGGGCACTTTACCCAATGGTAGTAATTTCAACATTCGCAACAGTAATAGCATCACAGGCTTTGATATCCGGTGCGTTTTCAATCACACAACAGGCACTTCAACTTGGCTTCCTGCCAAGAGTCAGGATAATACACACATCTCAGGAGGAACGCGGACAGATTTACATTCCGCAGTTAAACTGGCTTTTATTTATCGGTACAATCATGCTTGTTTTAAGTTTTAAAACCTCAAGTAATCTTGCAGCAGCGTACGGAATTGCAGTAACTTCCACAATGGTTATTACAACTATTCTTGCATTTGTGGCAATGACCAAATTATGGAAGTGGTCAGTTCCGTTTGCAATAATTATATCGGTATTCTTTATAGTCATAGATCTTGCATTCTGGGGAGCTAACCTGCTGAAGATACTGCATGGCGGATGGGTTCCGCTTGTAATTGGTATGTTTATTTATACTATAATGACAACATGGAGTTGGGGCAGAAAAATACTGCTTAAAAAGATCGAAGAAGAAACGCAGCCAATTGAGAATTTTATTGATGAAGTAATGAGCGTGAGACTTGTATCAACTCCCGGAACCGCTATATACATGTCAAGTAACCCTAAGGGCACTCCACCCGCACTTGTTAAGAACATGAAACATAACAGGGTACTGCACAAGCAGATAATTGTGCTTAGCATTATTTTTAAAAAAATTCCGCATATAAACATTGAAGATGGCATTGAAATTCAAAATCCTACTGAAGGTTTTTACAGGGTTATCGCATCATATGGATTTATGGATAACGCAAACATACACCAGATAATTGACGTACTGATAAAAAGCGGTCTGCAGATCAACATGAACAAAACAACATTCTTCCTAGGCAGAGAGCTTCTGGTAGCAAAGGAAAAATATGGCTTGCTTAGGGTGCGCAAAAAACTGTTTATTCTGCTTTCAAGAAACTCGCAGCGTGTAACTGAATTCTTTAATATTCCAAATGACAGGGTATTTGAAGTTGGTTCACAAATAGAAATCTGATCAATAGCCGGCTGCTCTTACCTGGTCTTCATCCATCCCGAAATAATGTGCAATTTCATGTATCAGCACTTCCCTTATCTTATCTTTCAATTCAGCTTCAGTATTACAGTATCTTTCAATATTTTTCTGAAACAGTATTATCCTGTCAGGTGTAGTATTCATATAATATGTATTTCTGTTCGTGTAAGGCACCCCTGAATAAATACCCAGCAATGAATACATGTCCGTTAACCCAACTCTGCCCAGATCTGATTCACTTGGATAAGGTTCAACCATAAATACAAGATTTTCAATCTTATCTTTAAAAGGCGCAGGGATAGTGTGCAGCGCTTCTTCCATCATTTCACCGAAATGTTCTTCGCTTACTGATATCATTTACACTCCCTCCTTCACAAATGGCTGTGTTACTGTAACTATTCTGAACTTTTCGCTGTATTTATACTTTTTTGTGTATTGCGAAAGATGTGTTTTAACCCAATCGTTCATACTCTTGTGGTCACTGAATTGCGACCGGTGAGCTTCGATAAGTTTTATCTTATTATTTATATTTGATGTAATATTTTCATAATGATTTGGCTTATCACATCCAAAGAACCATAACTTTTTAACTGAATGGGCTTCGCCCGGCAGCAGGTACCTGTTCCTGGCAGCAAATACGGCATCAAATGCCGCTTCCGCGATCACACGGTGATCGCGATGAAGCAGATTTATACTTTCAAATGATTTATTTGCCGGGTCAAACGAAAAAATTATCTCCGGCTTGACCTTCTTTATTATAAGAGCTATTTGCTCCCGTAAATTGTCGTCATACTTTAGGTAACAATCCCTATAGTTCAGAAAAAATACCTTTTTGACTCCAAGTATCTTAGCCGCCTTCAATTGTTCATTGTGCCTCGTCTTAACTCTCACAGAGCGCGGTTTGTGATCTATCTTAAATCCATTTTCACCGTTGGTAGCTACTATAAAATAGATATCATAGCCCAACTTTTTAAAGTTAAACATTGTGCCGCCTGCTGCGAATTCAATGTCATCAGGGTGGGCTGATATTGCAAGCAATACTTTATTCTGTGTGATACCTGTCAAGTTTAAATGTCTCTCCTAAATATAATTTTCTTACCATCTCATCTCCTGCAAGCTCTTCTGATGAACCCTGCCGGAATATTTTTCCTTCAATAAGTATATAACCTCTGTCAACAATTGAAAGCGTTTCGTGTACATTGTGATCAGTTATAAGCACTCCAATGCCTTTATTCTTCAGCTTGGCAACGATCTTCATTATTTCTTCTACTGCTATCGGGTCAATGCCGGCAAACGGTTCATCTAACAGAATGAACTTCGGGTCTGATGCGATAGCGCGCGCGATTTCAGTTCTTCTTCTTTCGCCTCCTGAAAGCACAAAACCTTTACTGGATGCTATATGCGAAATACCAAACTCCTTCATTAACTCATTCGCTTTATCTTCCCTGTCAGCCTTATCCATTGTCATAAATTCAAGTACTGAATATATATTCTGGTAAACTGTCATTTTCCTGAAAATTGAGGCTTCCTGAGGCAGGTAGCCGATACCAAGTCTTGCCCGTTTATACATAGGTTCATTTGAAATATCATCGCCATCCATCAATATTTCACCTGAATTGGGCTTTATCATACCCGTGATCATGTAGAAAGTTGTCGTCTTACCGGCTCCATTGGGTCCCAGAAGCCCCACAATTTCTCCCTGCTTCACGGAAACAGAAACCCCGTCAACTACAGCACGTTTGCTGTATTGCTTTACGAGGTCAATTGCTTTTAAAATTGAAGGCACTATTTCAGATTCCTTGTACTTTTCATTACAGTTATCAGTTCAGCAAGAATTTCACCGCTCTTGCCTGTCAGTATTTCATCAAGCTCAGCGGAAATTGCAGTTGGTTTAGTATTAATTTCAACGACATATGCACCTGCTCTTTTGGCAATTATAGGAAGCATGGCTGCAGGATATACTTCAGCCGAAGTACCAATTGTAAAGAAAACATCAGCATTTGCAGCGCTTTCTTCCGCAATGCGGAGCTCATTCATTGGCAGCATTTCACCAAACCACACAACATCGGGCCTGATAAGTCCGCCGCATTTTTCACATTTTAAAACTTTTTTTTCACTCAGATCAATTTCTTCATAAAATGTCCTGCACTTCATACAGAAATTTCTTTCAATGTTGCCATGGAGTTCAATAATCTTTTTACTTCCTGCCCTGAAATGAAGATTATCAATGTTCTGTGTAATCAGCCCAAACTTCGGAAAAACCTGTTCCATTTCAGCAAGTGCTATATGCCCCTTGTTCGGTTTTACTTCCCTCATTATTTCCCGTCTGTGCTGATACCAGCTCCACACAAAATCAGGGTCGTTCATAAATGCTTCAAAATTTGCCAGCTGTTCGGGTCTGAATTTTTCCCAAATACCACCCGGGTCCCGGAACGTTGGAACTCCGCTTTCAGCCGAAACTCCTGCACCGGTAAGTACAGCGACATTTTCAGCATCTTTAAGTCTTTGCAATAACTTTTCAGAAAATACCACTATTGCCTGACTCTTCTGATTATTGTTAACATATCTTTGACAGCGTTTTCTAATCCGGTGAATGCCGCGCGGGCTATAATGGAGTGTCCAATGCTGACTTCATCAATTTCAGGGATATTGGCAATTGCGGTTATGTTCAGATAGTTCAAGCCATGTCCTGCATTTACACCAATACCAAGCTCTTTTGCCAGCTTAGCTGTCTGGCTTATCTTTTCAAGTTCAGCCAGCACATCCAGCGGCTCTGTCAGCAGTCCGTATTTGCCTGTATGAATCTCTATCATATCAGCACCCATTTCCAGCGCCTGGTCAACGCTATCAGGGTTTGGTTCTATAAAAACGCTTGTTTTAATGCCTGCTTCTTTCAATTTTTCTATTGCAGGCGTTACTTTAAATTCTGCAGCAATAAGATCAAGTCCGCCTTCAGTGGTAAGCTCCTGTCTCTTTTCAGGCACCAGGGTAGCCATATATGGCTTAATTTCACATGCTATCTTCACCATTTCATCTGTAGCTGCCATTTCCAGGTCAAGCTTTGTTTTAACAGTATCCTTTAATGTATATACGTCCCTGTCAACAATATGTCTTCTGTCTTCTCTAAGGTGGCATACAATACCATCAGCACCTGCAAGTTCACAAATATATGCAGCAAAGACAGGATCAGGTTCTTTTTCCATCCTTGCCTGCCTTAGTGTAGCTATATGGTCAATATTGATACAAAGTCTCATTTTAGTAAATTTTTAGTTTGTAAATAATTTGATAAATGAATCTATTCCTATTCCGTAAGATTGTGATTTGTATCTCAGAACGGAAATTACATCAACAAATATCATAACTGCCCAATGTACAAGGAAACAGTAAATGAAAGAATTGGCGCGCCATGCCTGGACGCCCAGAATCAGTCCCCCAAGTATTGAAGCAAAAGTTTCAATATCAGGTTTACCCCTGTGTAGTATAAAGAACGGAATCATCTGGATAAAAATTGCATAGAATCCGAATTTTTGTTTCAATCCAAACATCATATATCCGCGCCAGAAGAATTCCCAGGCAAGCATATAAAGACCCACAAATAACTCATAATAAAAAAGAACAGAAATATTTTCACGAACATATGTTCCCCCTTGGGGGTATGTACTTGCAAAACTTTTATCCCCTGAAGCAATCCAAAGAAATGGCAGCATTACTGCAATAAACAGAAGTGAAGATTTGAGTCCGAATTTATAATCACCCAATCTGAAACCATAATCCGCGGGTTTACCTTTCAAAACCAATGGAATGAGTATCATTGGAATAATTAACATCAGGAAACCATCTGCAGAAAACCAATAGAGTGTGGAGTAGAATGTGAAATCAGTTGTTTCAAACGTTCTCCTGAAAAAGCCCTTTGAAGCATAGTGCATCGAAAGAAAAGTGATAACAGCAACTGAAATGAATATAAAAGTTTCTTTAAAACTTAGAGTTTTTATAGCTTCCCAAAGAGCGCTTAATTCTGTTTTTAATGAATTCAAATAATGTGGATATAATTTAATATTTCTTTTTTATAACGTATTGAATTGTTTCGGGCTTCACTGAAATTACCGTACACCCCGGTGGAATATCAAATACAGGACTCAGAGACCCGGTTGAATCCGATAAGATCTTTCTGTAATCGATATGTGCTTTTATCCTGCCGCTTTCAATTCCGGCGAGCTGTTCAACACCGCCTTTAAGCTGAATTGATACAGATTGTGGTATCAAAAGTACTTCTTTATCATCAGGCAGTTCAGTTACTTTTATTTCAATATTGGTGAATTCCTTTTCGGCTGTAGGTTCAATGTTTATTTTAAGGTTCAATTCATTCTGTGAAAACCAGAGAATGTTTGAAAGACTATCTGAAACATTTATCTTTCTGGAAATCCCTGCATTCACTTTATCAAATACCATGCTTTTGGTATTCAGATGCCCCAGCATTCTGAGTATATCTATCGCACCGCCTATTTTTATACTGTCAGGCTCAAGTACAGGCTTGCCCACAACCTGGTAACCTTCCATACAGTTTATATGTAAATTAGGATTGATCTTTACATACTTCTCTTCATAATTTTCGATCCTGACAAACAAAGTTTCAGGGTAAACACCAATGATCTGGAGATTCTGCCCTAAACCTAAATTATTATCCAGGTATTCTTTCGTCAGAATAACGAATTGATCTTTCTTTTTTGCGTTAACGTCGTAAGTAAATTCAAGATTGAATGAAGTGAAGAGCCTTATGAGATTCCAGCCAACACCGCGGAATTTAACATCCAGGTTCAATGGTATATTTCCCGATACAGCATAAGGTTTATTTATATTGATCTTAACAGGCACAGTTTTTTCTATTTCAAATGACTGATTCAAATTCAAACTTATCCACAAAACTGCAGAAAGCATGAATGAAGCGATCAATATGTGATATTTGAATTTAAACAATTATTAAGTCTGATCTATATTTGTGCAAATATCAGTATATTATTTATTTGTTTAAATCCTAAAATTGTCTCATAAAAAAAGCCGGTTAAAACCGGCTTTCTGGAGTTACCTGATATTGATCTTATCTCTCCAATCAGAATCACTTGGTTCATTTTGCGCAGTTGAATGGATCTGAATATAATCACCAAATCCGGTGCTATTATCCATGAAAACAAAGATCACTCCGCCCTGTATTTTATTATATGACCAAATCTCGTATGCCCTTGTAGAGCCTTCATATGGAAATCTTTCAATTTCATCATATTTGCCATAAATAGCGTAAATCCTCCCTCTATCAGTTTTCCAGCCTTCGCGAAGGTCGCTTTTGAAGTTCTTATTTGCAAAATCTATCCTTGAAAAATAGTCCTTCTTTGCAATGTATGGCGCTATACCCTTCCAGTATTTAAACATATACATTCTTTTTTCATCAACAGATTTAAGAGTTTCATACCTTTCTTTTTGCTGATCACTCATAAGATAAATTGCCTTATTAAACTCTTCATCAAGCTGTTTCTCGCTCATCTTAGCATATTCACTAAGCAGGTATTCATTTTCTATATCGGTCAGAACAGTCGGAACATAATTGGTATCGCTGCTGAAAACATAAAAATATTTATATGCCCTAAGCAATTCCTTATCAGTATTATCAAACAATTTGATAAAAAGCTGGTAGCTGTTTGAAGGCAGCCCGGTAATATCAACTGAGCCATATTCAACTTTGGATTCAGTTTTCAGATCATACTTTTTTGTGCTTGATTTTATTTCTGAACCATCCTTATTGGCAATAGTGACCATAATAGAATATTTATCACCAAGCTCTTGTTTATTCAGGTTATACAGTTCAAGATAGTAATACAGTTTTGAAAGATTATTGCCAAACAGGTTTCCTGGATTGGGAGTTACTTCCAGCGTATTTTTGTAAAACAGATTATTTTCATCGGTACTTTTAACAATACCGGTACTTAATTCAATCGTGCTCATCATCAACTTGCCGTCCTGGAACTGTTTCAGCATGATCTCTTCTTCTGCTGAATTTGTTCTTGAGGCATCATTAAAATCAGAGGCAACCATTTTAAGCAAATAAGTACCAGAATCAAGCAGCATGTTAATTTGCCCGGTTAGTTTAAAATCTTTCCCTGAGCCCGTTGTATCTGCTATGGTAACAGGTACTTTAAAATCTTTTGCAACTACCGTTTTCCCGGTGTTCTTATTAACTACATCAAGCTGTAGTTTTCCGATGGCTTCATATCCCCCGGAATTCCTGATGAAAAGTAATTCTGTTGAAGGAAATGCATAGTAGAGCTCAAGGTATACTTTTGTACCCTCATCTCTGAATATAGCGTAATCATAATCAAATGTTAAATTGGGCTGAGATATTGCTATCGAATTAAGCAATAAAAGAAACAGGATTTTCATAATAGATCGTTTGTACATAGCATTAAATGTTAATAACAGAAAATGCCATCTACATACGTAAATGGCATTTTCATTTTATAAATTCTGATTAATGAAGAACTAGAAGCCCATAGTGAATGAGAACCACTGGTTGGGCTGGAACTTCTCTGTCATTCTGTATGAATAATCAAGTCCAAGTTTTACTGTTCCAAAAGGATACTGTAAACCTACACCAAATGATGGTCCAAAGAGATTCTGGTCTTTTTTTGTTAAACCGTCTTCAACTTTGTAATCAGGTGTAAAAGCATAAGCGCCTCTTAAGAATACATAATTGTTGTAGTTATATTCCAAACCAACTCTGTATTCATCACTTGAAAAGTTATTATTCTGGAATGTTGTAGAGAACTGAACATTATTTTTCTTTCCGATCGGCACATCATAGGAAATACCTAATTCAAGTGTGGTAGGAAGTGAAAAATCCTGTAAAGTTACCCTTCTTGGTTCAGGTGTAGAACCTCCGGGTGTTCCGCTCGGCTCATAATACTGGTCGAGTCCGCTGCCGTCAAATGTCATTGAAGGACCAAAGTTCTTTAAAGCCACACCAAACTTCAGACCGGATTTGCCGGCTAAATACTGTAAGCCAAAATCAACCGCAAAACCGGTTGATGATACTGTGAGTATCTGTTCATAAATTATCTTAACGGTTGCCCCAAACAATATCTTATCAGACATCTTCCTTGCATAAGAAAGTGATGTTGTAAGATAAGTTGGTGACCATACTTCACCGGTACCCATGGGGCTCTCAAGAGTTGTTACAAGCTCATCACCAAAACTAAGTGATTTTAAACTTGCTCCTATTACTCCTAAATTTCCCATATCAACAGCACCAGCAACGTAGTTAATGTTAATATCTGCAATGTATTTCATATGAGAAGCCAGTACTTCGGTCTTATTGTTCATTAAAGAAAGACCGGCAGGATTCCAGTACATAGCGTCAACACCTGAAATTGAAGAGATCATTGAGCCGCTCAAAGAGGTACCCCTTGATCCAACCGGAATCAATAATTCCGGTGCTGCAGAAGTACCGTATTTACTACGGTCTCCTGCAAAACTAATACTACCAAACAGCAGAGTAAATATCAATGCTGATTTAGCAGCGGTTTTTATTTTATGATATAATTTCATTTTTTTTAAGCTCCTTATTGATTTATTTACAATACTGTTTAGAACGAATCAATTCTTTCTTCCGGTGTGAATATAGCCAATTTAATTGTCTTTGTTCCAATACCGGGGGCATCTATAAATGCAATGTAAATTCCGCTTGCTACCGGAATTCTATCAGTATTTGTTAGATCCCAATTGATTGATGTTGTATTATCATCTTTGTTAATCTGCCTTACAAGATTTCCATTCAGTGAATATATGAAAACAGTAGCTGTTTTTGGCATATTCATGAATTTCACAAATCTGTCAAACGGACTTGTTTCCTGTGCATGTCCTCCGTAATATGGATTAGGAACAACCCTTACAGATGACAATTCACCTCTTGTAGAAGCTAATTCAGTACTGCCAATTGTTGGAGCAGTTGTGCCTTCAGTTGTAGCAGTTGTTACTGTTCCCGGTGACTGCTGATACTGCAATCTTGTGTAAGGTATGATCTCAAGAACATCACCGTTATTGTATGCTGGCCCGTCATTAACAAGCTTTGGCGTCCAGACATAAGTAATATCCATCTGCTTGAAATTAGCTGAGAAGCTGATATTTTTTGTGGTATAGAATGTATTCGGATTAGGACTATAAGTTGAATACATTATATACACATATTCCATACCGCCGTTACCTGTTGATTTTGGATTCCAGGTTCCGCTGCTGTCGCCATCAAAGAAAGCAACATTCAGCTGTCTTGGAACTGTTGAGTTTGTGTCAAGCGGATCATCAATTTCCACTTTGAACGGAATATCAACATAATCCTGGTAGGGAGCATTAATAACAGTACCCCTGTACCTGTATGCCTTTTGTGTAGTACCAAAAGTAATCTTTACGTTTTTCAACGCTGATACTTTCAGGAACGGAATATCAATTTTTGAATTATAACCGCCTCTGTATACATTACCGGATGGCCAGCTAAGTCCCATAGATACACTCTGGGGACCTAAGTAGTTTGCAAATACAGCCTTCAAACTGGTTGTATCAGCGCCCATCAAATTCAGGTTTCCACCGGTATAGTTCCAGCCCCTGATCTTTGACTGCGAACCCGCAGCCGGGTCCTTAATTACGCCATAATTCAAACTATTTATAGTATCAACCTTAAAGAGCAATCCGTCAGCTATATAGGCGTTATTATCAAGAATTGATTTACTTCCCATGTAACCTAAAATTGTATCAACCTGAGCATTCTGAATTCTCACTACGCTCCAGGTTGAATCAGATTTCCATACCATTTTGTATGAAGCGGTCAATATACTAAAAGGATCAACTACTACAGGTATAAATACTCTATCCGGTCTGTTAATACTTAAAGTATCAAAAGCCCTGTTAACAATATTTGTACCCATAATCGGAAGATTAGGTGTAACATTTATAAGCTGTGACGAAACAGGATTTTCAAGAACTTTGAATGGTTTACCCGCATTTAGATTTACGCCGTATGCAGTAACCGCGAATCTATACGAGGAACCATTTACAAAGAAGTCATTTACGCCTGAAGGATATGCATTTGATGTCAAACTCATGATTCTTGAAATTGAGTTGTCATTTCCAAAAGCTACTGGTTTATATTCATCCTGTGTGGTTCCATTTGGCTGACTTACGCGAATAGTATCATAAACTATTTTTATGTTATCAATTTTATCATAAGTTGCCAGTAATGTTCTGTCATTCTCATTATCTCCTGAAGTTCCGGGTTTTATCTAGTAAACATTATAACCCTGGAATATCCACCTTCCGGTCTGTCCCAATGAATCAAATACATTGTATGACTCTGACCTTGAGCCCCAGTACAATGAGATCCTTCCATCACCATTTGCAACAACAT
>JABFSP010000140.1 GCA_013140565.1 Ignavibacteria bacterium | reverse complement strand
ATAATATATTTAACAAATAATAACTAAAAGGAGAAACAACATCATGTCAAGCATATTAGAACCTGTTGAAGGCGTAACACTTGAAGACTGGGCAACAGCAAATGCAAAAATGGTATCAGGCACAACCAAAGAGGAGATCTGCGGATTACTTGGAGTTGACGCACCGAAATGGGACCGCGTAAACGAGGAGTGGCTTGCGAGAATGAAAAATGATACATCATTTACAATTTCAACCAAGTACGCGGCTGCATTTAACCAGTCAGCAAGCGGCAACCTTGGCAAAGGCGGCGCTTCTGCGGCGCAGTCAATAAGTTTTGAAAAATACGTTGAAGCAATGGTTGCCCAGGATGTATTGGGCAAACAGGGCAGAGACGCTCAGGACGTGCTGAAGGATTTCGGTATGACAGTCGCTGATTACAGCAATGTAAGCTCACACTGGTCTGGCCAGATGATGAGCGATTTTTCGCTGGCTATGAAAATGCAGACACTCATGAACGAGTATAAAGCGAAGTATGAAGCTATGAAGCCTGATTCACACAGCGATCTGGATTTTTAAAAGAAATTGCAGACTGCACATTAAAGATTGCAGTTTTTTTTGGGGATAAACAAAGCTCCCCTCCTTACCTAAGGAGGGGAAATCCCGTTGAAAGCGGGATGGGGTGGTCGTTTCAATTCATAAATATAGTTTTTTAAACATTGCAGTAAAAGGTTTAATCAATGAGACCCTTCACTGCGTTCAGGGTATATGATGACAGAATTTAATAAAGAAATTGACGCGGCTTTCCAAAGCGCATGGCATGCCGCCAAAGGCGGCGATGCAAAGTGGTACGAAGTAATGCAGCAGTATGGCGCTGAACCATTGAGCGAGGGCTTGAAAAAAGAGCTGCTGGAATCAGAAATGAAAATAGGCCGCGGGGCTTTCCCCATAGAGCTGCGCCGTGTAATGGAAAAGATCATGGCGAAGTATCCTAATGATTCCAAGAGCTTCGCAATGGATCAGAAAGTGCTGGAGTATTACCAGAAAATTAAGCCCTTTACAGGACTTGGTGATATTTTCGCGAATGCTTCTACGGGAACCGCTAAATACTCGCAGGGTCTGCAGAAAGCCAAACATAACACTATCAAATGCAAGAATTGCGGCGCTCCGCGCTTAGAGGAAATGCAGTATGATAACTGTTTGTTCTGCGGCAGTGAGCTGTTTGAAAGAACGTGAGAGAAAGTAAACGTAATCCCGCTTACAGCGGGACTGCGCTTCACGCCAGGGGCGTGAAGCTTGAAAGGCAATAAAATTTTTGATTAGCCCCGCTCTTTAGAGCGGGGTGTAAAGAATTTCCCCAATATTCGGGCTTTAGCCCTGATTGACGTTTTAATAAACCGTTAAAACGGTTATGAGTATAGTCACTTTATTTTACCCATGAATAAATCTGTGACATAAATAAGATCATTAACTAATTCAATAAATTATAGAAACGAAGTGCTCTCCGAATGAGACCCTTCGTTTCACTCAGGGTGTAATTATGGCAGACTCAAACCAGGCAGTACAGGATCTGGTTACAAGATGGAACGGTTTCCTCAAAAAAATTGAAGCGCGATATTATGAGGTGCTTCAGCAGACGGAAGCCCCTCTTGATAACGTGATCGCGAACCTTCAGTTCGATAACATTATCATTCATAACATTTCAAACGGTTTAAAGAACCAGACTGTGACACAGCTCTCTGAAAAAGTTGATGGCGCAGCCGGAAAATTTGAAGGTGAAATGAGAGCTGCGGGGGCATCCTCCGGACTTATATCACAGGAGCGCGGCAAAACGCATGTGCTTAAGAACTGGATGGAAATTGAATACCTGAAGTTCGAGAACAAACTCGCCGCACGCGCTGCTAAGAAGATACTGGAAAATGTTAACGCGCACATAGACGAGAAGAAAATGCACCGCTGCACGCAGTGCGGGGCTGATCTTAACATAAACGTGTTTTCATTTATGGCGGTAAATATAAAGTGTGAAAGCTGCGGGTCAGTTAATACCTATCAGCCTGATGACAGGGTCAGGGCGCTGGAGTGGTATGTAATAACTCCGCTGGCTGAAGAATACGCCTTTGAAGAAAAACTTAAGGCACGCACCGATAAAAGCGCGATGAAGGAATACTATAGAAAATTTTATACATACCTTATGGAAAACGTACCTGATAAAAAACAATATTATGAGCGGGATATGAACGAGCGGCTTACCAATCCCATGTTTATGCTATAGGGCAGTTTGTTTGCCGGATTTCACAGGCTCTCTTTACTGCTGAACTCAGGAATTATGAGATGATTAAGTTTGTTTGATAAGTAAAGAAGCCGTGTAAATAAGAAGCTAAACAGTCGGATCAATATGGCAGCAGATAAACAAATAATAATGAACACGCTCAACTGGATCTTAAACGAAAACAGCGCGGCTGTATTTACAATAGATGAACATTATGTACAGACGGCAGTTTCTCTGCCCGGCGAAATTTACTGCGAAGCTGTAAGTCACCACTATCACTCAGCGGTTGATGTAAGCCTCGAATCCGCATTCATTAACATGGGCTTCCACCTTGAAGAAGGCGGCAATTACAGCCGAAGGTATTATGCCGCAGATGCGGCCGTTGTTGAAAAACTTGCCGATGATATCATTAAAATTTTCGAAGAGCTGTACCGCTCGGACCCTTCTAAACCATTTGAAGTTACTGAACTATAGTTTCCTTTGCTCTTTTGTTAAGCACTTGTTTTATGGTAGTATACAAAATCCCTTTTCACGATAATTCACACTAATTATTTTTATTTTTCCTGTTATATTTGATGAGTAAACATATTAAATCACGGAGAATTTTTATATATGAAAACATTACTTTCGGTTCTGCTGTTTGTTTTTGCGGTTAATATTACTTATTCAGACCAGCTTGCGTGGATATCCGAAGAAGAAGCACAAAAAACAGTTGATTACTTCAAAGAAAACAAGATCAAAAATGTTATACTTTGGTGCGCCTGCTGTGATAATGATACTAAACTGAAGATCAAGGTAACACGGATATACTACAAAGCTGTAGAAGGACAGAAAGATTACTGCGAAGTATGGATAGAAGGCAAGGATAAAGACGATAAAAGACTGAAACAATCAGTTGACCTTGCATACGTACACATAAAAAAAGCGGGTGAGTGGAACTGCCTGGGTACTGTTCTGGAATTTAAGTGCGACCCGTGCACAAAGCCGTTTAAGTTTTAGTATGTAATTTTTTAGAAAGTAATTTGTGTTAAATTCCCCCTTTGAAGGGGGACGATATTTATAATATTGATTTATCGTAGATTATTTAATTCATTTTGCAGAACGTAAATTTAAGATGGGGATGTTTTTTGAGTAACTCTTGAATTATGACGACTAAAGATATGATAATGCCGGAAGTACTTGAAGGCAAGAGGGTTAAATTGATTCCCTTAAGCATAACACATGCAGAAGAACTTTGGGAATCAGCAATGAATGAAGATCTTTGGGAGCATTACACTTTCCGCAGGATGGAAACCATTGATAAGTTTAAGGATTTCCTCGCGGGCTCATTAAAGGAAGCTGAGTCAGGCAAAGGGTTTACATTCACTATAATAGATAAAGCCACCGGCAAAAAAAGGGGCGGCACAAGTTTTCTGGATATTCAGCCTGCCTCACGCTCGCTTGAAATTGGCAGAACTTGGCTGGCTAAAGAACTGCATGGCACGGGATTTAATGCTGAGTGCAAATTACTGTTACTGCGTTATTGTTTTGAAGAGCTGAAGCTCATACGAGTATTTTTTAAGACCGACAGCAATAATATGCGTTCACAAAAAGCGATGGAAAAGATTGGCGTAAAATTTGAAGGCACTCTGCGCAATCACATGATTAGGGAAGACGGAACCTTCCGCCACTCAGCTTACTTTAGTATAATAGAAAGCGAGTGGGAAGGGGTGAAGCAAAAACTAAGTGAACAATTATAAAACAATATCTGGTAGCAGACGGGCAAGCCCGCCTGTTTGGGCGTCAGGCAAGCCATGACGCCTACATGGTTCGGGGTTAATCTATGAATTATAAAGCAAGAATAATCATTGGTGTTGTTATCGCATTAATTGCGGTAGTATCGTATTTCATGAAGACGGATGAGAATCCCGTTACCGGAGAAAAGCAGAAGGTGAGCCTTACGGTTGATGAGGAAATCAAGCTCGGGCTGCAAAGCGCACCGGAGATGATAGCTGAATTTGGCGGTGAGTACCGCGATAGCAAACTACAGGCTTATGTTGATCGGGTCGGCGGTAAGCTGGTTCAATCAACCGAAGCGGGAAGCTCACCTTATAAATTTGAATTCCACCTGCTGGCAGATGAAAACACAGTGAACGCTTTCGCATTGCCAGGCGGACAGATATTCATAACCTACGCGCTTTTGAACAGGCTGAAAACGGAAGATCAGTTGGCTGGTGTACTTGGTCATGAAATAGGACATGTGATAAATCGCCACAGTGCGGAGCATATTGCCAAGCAGGAATTAACACAGGGGCTGATACAGGCAACCGATATAGCCACCGGTGACCCGGGGATGATCTCACGCTTTGTGGGCAGTATGATAAACATGAAATACGGCAGGGATGATGAACTGGAATCAGATGACTACGGGGTGAAATATTTAGTGCAGGCGGGCTATAAACCCGAGGCTATGATAGATGTAATGCGGATACTCAAGGAAGCATCAGGCGGCGGGAACCAGCCTGAATTTATGAGCACTCACCCCAGCGCCGATAACCGCATTGAGAAATTAAAAGAGATCATAGCGAAGTATAAGAAGAAGTAGTAAAAAGAAAATTTTTAACTGAACGATGAATGAACGATAAAAAAACAGATCCTTCCTGCCTGAACTGCCGTTACGGCAGGCAGGCACTACGTTCAGGATTTAACAATAATACAATGAAAACAATAAATATATTCACATTACTAACAGCTTTATTTTTTGTTTTAGTTATTAACGGATGTTCGGGGACAAAGGTATCAACAACTTCAGCTAAGCTTGAGGGTGTTGAATGGAAGCTTGAGACGCTCAACGGCAAAACCGTTGCGCTTAAAAGCGGCAGCAGCATTACATTAAGCTTTGAGGGAACAACCGCAAAAATTGGCGGAACCGCGGTCTGCAATAAATATTTTGGCGGCTATACAAAAACAGATGAAACACTTATATTCAGTGCAATTGGTTCAACAAAAATGATGTGCGATGATAACATCAACGAATCAGATTATTTTTCAATGCTGGGTTCGGTTGATGGCTATAAATTTTCGGGCGGCAAACTGAGTTTAATGAGCAAAGATAAAGCAGTTGCCGTATTTACTAAATAATTTAATTCTATGAGAACATTATTCGCTGCGATTGCGGTTTTTTGTGTTATGTTCATTTACGGCTGCAATTCTTCGGGCAGCTCCGGGGATAAATCTCCGTTAACAGGTACAGAGTGGGTGATGTTCGAAATGGATGGCGTAAAGTATGAACCTGCAAGCGGCAAAAATGTTACCATGATATTTGACGGTACATCCAAGAATGTAGGCGGCAAAGCTCCGTGTAATACTTACGGTGGTCCGTACACCAAATCATCGAACAAACTTTCCTTTGGCGGTTTGTTTTCCACTGAGATGGCATGTGATGAATTGAAAATTGAACAGGAATATTTCGGCATGCTTGCCAAGGTATTTGCTTACCAGGTATCGGGTGATAAATTATATTTGTTTGATACCGGCGGTATGGTGATTGCGAGATTTAAAGCTAAGTAATATATCTGCTGTTAATTGTTATTCCTGCGGATTTAAATGTATTTTAATTGAACCGCAGGTTTTTTATATGTAATGGAAAACACAATTCACAAAGAAGAGAAAACCTGCACATTTGAAGACATGGCGAAGCTTGAAACCGCGATGTGTAAAGCTAAACAGGAGCTGCGCTTTACGGGAATCTTTGTGCTTGTAATTTCATTTATCCTGCCGTTTCTGCCTCCAAAATACAGCGGTACAAGAGGAATGCTTGATATGATGAGCTACTCACAGGCTGTTGCGGGAATAGTTACAGTATTCGGTGTCGTATTCCTTTGGTCGGTTTACTATATGCTGTATGGATTACACAAAGATCTTAAACATAAAACAAAAATAGCGGTTAACACATATGTAACATCAACAGGCGGCGGTAAATATAAGGGCAAGCAGTATTTTTATTTTTCGGCAGCGGGGCTGCCTTACAGGATAAGCAGGGTTCCAATTAATAAAGATGAATTTGACATGCTGAAAAAGGGAGACCCGGCAATTGTTGAATTTTCCAGATTCGGGAAAAGATTCCTGCGCTGGATAAAGGTTTAACGCTGCTCAATGCTGTTGACTTCACCATTACTACATACCGGTGCATATCAATTCACAGAAGAACCGGCAAACCAAACAGAAGCATAAAGTGAAAATATTATTAACCGGGACAACGGGATATATAGGCAAAAGACTTCTGCCGTTATTGCTTGAAAAGGGGCATGAAGTTATCTGTTGTGTAAGGGATAAAAAGAGATTTAGCGCTGAAAAGTATTTATCACCCGGTTTAAAAGTTATTGAAGTTAACTTCCTTGACCCAGCTGAAAGTATTCAATTCCCCGAAGGTATTGATGCGGCGTATTATCTTATCCATTCAATGGCATCGGGTGAAAAATCTTTTGAGGAGCTTGAAAAAAGATCAGCCGAAGCATTTCGTGATGCGGCAGGCAGGGCAAAGATAAAACAAGTGATATACTTAAGCGGGATAGTTAACGAAGAAACTCTTTCAAAACATTTAATTTCAAGGAAGAATGTTGAAAATATACTTGCTGAAGGAAATTATTCTTTAACAACTTTGAGAGCGGGAATTATAGTAGGTTCCGGCAGCGCATCTTTTGAAATAATTCGCGACCTGGTGGAGAAATTACCGTTAATGATAACTCCGCGCTGGTTAAACACCCGCACTCAGCCAATTGCCATAAGAAATGTGGTTGAATATCTTGTTGGGGTTTTGCTTCGAACTGAAACTTACGGCCGGAGTTTTGATATTGGCGGACCTGATATACTTACTTATAAACAAATGCTGCTGCGGTTCGCAAAGATCAGGGGGTTAAAGCGATTTATAGTTGTTGTGCCTGTAATGACCCCAAGGCTCTCTTCATATTGGCTGTATTTTGTGACGGCTGTTTCATATTCACTGGCTGTTAACCTGGTAAACAGCATGAAGATAGAAATTATCTGCAGACAAAACAACCTTAAGGATATGCTTGGGATAAATCTGATAGACTATGACAGCTCCATACGGCTTGCTTTTGATAAGATAGAACAAAACCAGGTAATTTCAAGCTGGAGCGACGCTTTAACAAGTAATATACTCAATAGCGGTATTATGAAGCATATGGAAGTTCCGCAAAATGGCTGTTTTAAAGATGAACGAAAGATTAAAATATCATCAAGCAGCAGAACGCTGGATAAAATTTGGGCTATAGGCGGTAATACCGGATGGTATTATGCAAATTGGTTATGGTCATTACGCGGCTTTGCTGATAAAATTTTCGGCGGAGTTGGCCTGAGAAGAGGGCGAAAGGATTCCCGTGAGATATGCGCAGGCGAAACACTTGATTTCTGGAGGGTTTTGCTCGCTGATAGAAAAAATTCACGGCTTCTTTTATATGCAGAAATGAAACTGCCTGGCGAGGCGTGGCTTGAGTTTAAAATTACAAATGGTCTGCTTCAACAAACAGCTACATTCAGACCTCTTGGATTATTGGGCAGGTTTTATTGGTACTCCGTTTATCCATTTCACGGATTTATTTTCAGAGGCATGATAAAAAGACTGGCTGAATAAAATATCGATCAAATTTTATTGCAGCTTGGGCATAAATCACACACAACACACTCGCCGCAGAGCGGCTTTTTAGCTTTGCAAATTGTCCTGCCATGCTGACCTATTACATGTGAATATTTCACCTGCAATTTATCCGGGATAATTTCCTTCAGTTCCATTTCAATTTTTTCGGGTTTATCGTTATCGGTTAAACCAAGTCTTTGCGAAACGCGGTTTAAATGCGTATCAGTCATAATCGCGGGCTCACCGAAACAATTACCTAAAACCACATTCGCTGTTTTTCTTCCAACCCCCGCAAGTTTGGTAAGTTCATCCATTGTTTTTGGGACTTCTCCGTTATGATCATTTACCAGCGATGCACAGCAGCTTAAGACGCTCTTGGTTTTATTGCGGTAGAAGTTTATTGAGCGCAGCTCGTGTTCAAGCTCAGCCTGTGTGAATTTTAAGAAATCAACAGGGGTTTTATATTTTTTACAAAGAGGTACCATTACCGCATTCACTCTTTCATCTGTACATTGCGCGGCAAGCAATGTTGATATCAGCAGTTCAAACGGGTTATTGTATTCAAGGTGACATCCTGCATCGGGATATTCAGCGGATAAAATTTCAAGGATCTTTAATGCGCGTGCTGATTTGTTTTTTATTGTTTCAGGCATAGTTTATTTGTAATACTCAAAGTTCATTAAATAACACGAATTAAAAAAGTCAGTTTTTATTTTTGGTATATTGTATATCTTGCGTAAAATAACTAAAATGTTATGGAAAGCAATATTTTAAGCAGCATAATCAAACAGTTTGAGTATTACAAAATGCTGGGCGATAAGACGTTTTCAAATATACCCGATGAAATGCTCTTCTGGCAGTATAACAATGAAAGCAACAGCATTGCTGTAATTGTTAAACATCTATGGGGCAATATGCTTTCCCGGTGGACGGATTTTTTAACAACAGATGGCGAAAAACCGTGGCGTAAACGTGATGAAGAATTTGAAAATGATATCGCATCGAAGCGGGGAATGCTTGATAAATGGAATGAGGGGTGGGAATGTTTATTCACCGCGCTTGGCGCTTTAAAGAAAGAAGATCTTAATAAAATCATTTATATCCGCAGCCAGGGGCACACTGTAATGGAAGCAATTTTCAGACAGCTTGCACATTATTCATATCATGTCGGGCAAATCGTTTACATTGGTAAAATGGCAAGCGAAAACTGGGTATCGTTATCTATCCCAAAAGGCAAATCAGATGCCTTTAATGCTGAGAAGTTTGCTAAACCAAGTCATAATGAACATTTCACGGATGAATTCCTGAAAAAAGATAAAAAATAACCCTTTTCATAAAAATTAACAGATAATGAGAATTACTTAATTCAAGGATACTCACCTCTATGCTAATTATTGATATATCAATTATTGCTATATCATATTATATTAAGTGGATGAAAACAGACAATACTTCAACTACTATATTTTTCAGTATTTTAGAAAGCGCACTAAAACAGCACAAAAAGCATGTGCAGTTTGCTTTGAATAAACACGGAATTGATATAACCTACGATCAATGGCAGGTATTAGATATTATTGTAAATAATGAAGATATAAAACAAACCGAAATAGCAGAGAAAACATCTAAAGATACTGCTTCGGTTACACGGATAATTGAGCTGCTTAATAAAAAGGGCTATGTTGCAAGGCAAACGGATCCCAATAGCAGAAGAAAGCATATACTTGGCGTGAGCAATCACGGTGAAAAAGTATATCACAAAGCGGCAACGATGATTAACGAATGTACCGATAAGGCTCTGGCCGGATTAAAAGAAAAACGATTGAAGAAACTGAAGAAAGTATTCAAAACCATATCAAAGAACTGTAAATAGATTGAACGATCACATAATAAAGTTAAGAACTGCGGTGTTTGATGATATTCCCGCAATAGTTGAGATGTACCGCGAGACCGTGCACACCGTAAACGCAAAGGACTATACACCCGCGCAGATAAAGGTCTGGGCTGATGGCGCGGTAAACTATCCCCGCTGGGAAAAGGCAATTAAAGAGCAGTATTTTGTGCTGGCTGAAATTGAGAACAGGCTTGCCGGATTTTCTTCAATTGCTAAAGATGGTTACCTGGATTTTATGTATGTGAACAAAGACTATCAACGCTGCGGTGCTGCAACTACTCTGCTTAAGGAAATTGAGCGCAAAGCACGGGAACAGAAAAATCCGGAAATATACTCGCACGTAAGCAAAACCGCACGGGGCTTTTTCCAAAAAATGGGTTATGAGCACAAAGAGGATATCCGTGACTTATACAAAGGAGAGCTCTTCATAAATGCGCTTATGGTGAAAAGACTTAAGTAACTCTCTAAGTTGAATATTACTATTTGCATTGTAAAACCCGCAATTCTGTGCTATTTTTGTATATAATAAACCTTAACTGAATGCGCTCATCTCCGGCTGCCAAACCATCCCTTTAAATAAAATATATTTTCCAAAAATGAAAACGGCGATAATTTTTAAAACCAAACATGGCACCACCGAAAAAGTGGCTTACATGCTTGCGAAGCGTCTGACGGAAACGGGCGATGAAGTACGTGTAATTGATCTTGCCAAAACAAAACAGCCCCATTTGAACGGGTACGAAAAAATAATAATCGGCGGCTCAATACACGTCGGAAAGATCCAGAAAGAAATAAGGACCTTCAGCGATAAACACAAAGCTTCGCTTAAGGCAAAAACGCTCGGGCTCTACATCTGCTGCATGGAAACAGATGAAAAGAAAAGGCAGAAAGAATTTGAAGACGCGTTCCCTGCTGATCTGAAAAAACACGCTTTGGCAAAAGGAATAATGGGAGGCGAGTTCCTGTTAGAAAAAATGAATTTCATCGAAAGGCTTGTTGTCAGGAAGGTTGCGCACACAAGGGAATCAGTTTACGATATAGACATGGATGCAGTTGATAGATTCCTGAAAAAGATCGCTTAGGCTGAGATCATACCCTTAGGGGGGATAAACGGTTCCTTTCGTGTGTTTCTGCGGATTACACTTTTATTGTGTTTTTTAATTATTATTTTTGCTGATTAATTATTCAGTTTAAAACTACAGGATTTAATGAAAGAGCAGTGGGCTAAAGAGCTTTACGTAAGAGGTGAAAAACAGGCAGATCATCCCGATATATTTGAGATAAACCGCCTTGCATTCGGAAGAGAAGATGAAGGTATCCTCATTAACGATATCAGGAAAACACGGAGTTATGAATTCGGTTTTTCGCTGGTTGCGATAAAAGAAGATAAGATCCTGGGGCATGCGCTTTTTTCCAAGGGATTTATTACTCACAGAGGCAGGCGTTTTAAATGCCTGGTGCTTGGACCAATAGCGGTATTGCCGGAACACCAGAGACAGGGCATAGGCAAGGCGCTTATAAACGAAGGGCTTGAGCGCGCTAAGGAAGTTGGATTCGGCGCGGTTGTTGTTGTCGGCGACCCGGTTTATTACAGCCAGTTTGGATTTAAACCTGCCATTACGATGAAGCTCCGTACAAGCATGAAGATCCCCGATGAAAATTTTATGGCAAAGGAAATTTCCAGGAATGCGCTGCGCGGTATAATCGGGACAGTAATGTTCCCGAGGGAATTTTTAGCGCTTGCCGAAGCTGATAAAAAGCGCGAAGAGGAAAAAGCGAAGCTGGAAGAAAAAGCGAAGCCGGAAGAAAATGCAAAACTTGAAGATAATACAAAACCGGAAACTGAAAATGCCGCCACGGGCATAGAGCAGGGCGTTGAAGGCATTCAGCCGGCTGAGTTAACAAATGCCGAACAGGAAACGAAAACAAATGTTTCAGCGGAAGATAATACTTCTGTTAACGATCCAACTGAGGTTAACGATATAAAGAACATAAACGATTCAGGTGATGAAATTTCGGGCAGTGATAAACCTGCTGAAAATAATACTGTGATGTAAGATCTGTTAAAGTTTAAACAAGTCCGGGGCTGATAAGCCCCTTTTTTTATGAATTACCGCCACAGCTCCAAAGTTTCAGAAGCTTAAAAATGATATATGAACGAAAATAAAGAAATAAGAACCGGGCGTATCCTGCTCAGAAAATTTACGGAAGCTGACAGGGCGGAGTGTGTTAGAATACTTACTGACCCGGAGGTCAATCACTACATGGGCGGAAGGACAGAAGATCCGGTTGAGGGAAATAAAATTTTTGATAAAATATTTGAGATATACAATGGATCGTTGGGAGACAGATTTTTTGAGCTGTGGGCAATTGAATATGAAGGCAAAATGATAGGTGATTTTGAGCTTAAAGAAACGGATAACACCGTGGCGGGAGAGCTTGAAGTTGTTTATATGATAGATAAGCCGTATTGGGGCAGGGGACTTGTACCGGAAATTCTGAAGGAAATAATAAAATATTCCGCATCAATTAATAAGAGCGTAGTTGCTACGCTGAATCCCGGAAACATTAAGACTGTGAGGGTACTGGAAAAAATCGGAATTGAAAAACAGGAGTGGATAGGTGAAGGAGAAGACAGGTATTTCAAGGTCTGGCTGAAAATGTGACACCGGGCAAACCTCCTTTTTTTATACTTCCCGTTTCATTTACTACACCGGCCTTTACGTTTTAAATTTAAATTACATAATATTATGGTTACTTTTGTAATGTGTATTACTTTTATATTCATTAAGGGGGTTTTATGCTGCAGAAGTATAGTTTTTCAAACGGTGCGCTGTCTGAAACATCCGGCAGTGATTGCAGGGTGTGGGTTTATGTAAATCCGGATAACGATGAAAAGGAATTTATAGAAAAAGAATATAATATTGATAGGCATAATGTTGAATCCGCAACCGACCCCGACGAAATATCACGTATTGAGTTTGAAGATGATAACATTTTTATCATATGGAAGCGACCCAAAAATTATTTAAGTTCCGATAACTTCCTTTTCGGTGTATCTTCGATAGGTTTATTCCTTTTTAAAGATAAGCTGGTCGTGGTTCTGCCTGAAGACGTATCATTATTCGACCAGAAGCACAGCCCGCAGTTCAGTTCATTGATGGATATAATAATTAAATTCCTTTATAACTCCATACGCCATTACCTTGATCATATTAAAGCGATGAAGATAATTTCACGGGAAATTCAGATAAAGCTCAACGCCTCGATGGAAAATGAATATCTCATCCAGATGTTCAACCTGAGCGAAAGCTTGATCTACTACATTAATGCTATAAGTTCGAATCTGACCGTGCTTATTAAGCTGCGCAATTATTTCGAAAAACATTCCGGCGAAACCTTTCCCGGCAACGATGAGAGATTTGAGCAGCTTGAAGATATCATAATTGAAAATAACCAGTGCCTGAAGCAGGCTGAAATTTATTCTTCGGTGCTTTCCGGACTTATGGATGCGCGCGGCAATATCATAAATAACAATATGAACGTGCTGATAAAGAACCTTACAATGATAAATATAATTTTCCTGCCGCTTAACCTGATTGCGGGAATCGGCGGAATGAGCGAATACAGCATGATGACCGAGGGTATTGACTGGAGGATCTCATACGGCATTTTCTTTGCTGCGATGGGTGTGCTGGGCTGGGTAACGCTTAAATTCATAAATCGTATTAACGCAATGAGCCGGCAGTCACATATTGTAAGAAAATCATTATTCAGCAAACTCAAAAGCTGGAAGCAATCCGGCGGCAGCTCCGCGGGGATGTAAGCAGAGCCCAATGGCTAAATTCACAATCACACAGCTTATATATTTAAATGATAACGGCGAGCAGGACTTCCTGAATTATGAATCATTGGTGCTGCCTTTGCTTGAAAAGTATAACGGGAAGCTTGAGTTCAGATTAAGGCCAGACAGGGATAATTTTATTTATCCCTCCGAAGGTGAGCTGCCGTATGAGGTTCACATAGTATCGTTTGAAACAAAAGAGGATTATTTAAGGTTTAACAATGACCCGGTAAGAATTAAGAATCAGGATCTGCTTAAAAATTCAGTTAAGAAAATTACTGTAATTGAATCCACCGGAATGAATAATCCATAATATTACTAATTTCAGAAAATGAGCAATAATACAAAACATACTTTTTCCATTTTAGTGCTAATTTTAATTACTGCCGGATTTAATAATGTTTTTTCGGGTGATAACGGCACATACATGCAGTATGCGCTAAAGGTTAAGGATTTTGATACAACGGGTTTCTTTATTTCAAAAGGCTCTGATCATGAAATAAATATTAAGAATTCCGCTGGCAGTATTCTAAAATTCCGCGTAAACGATAAGGATGAGCTCCTAACATACCATTGCGGAATTGCCTTTATTTATTTTGAGTTTACAAACGGATGGCTCGCCAGATACAAAACGCTGGATAAAAATGGTGAGTTAAAGGGCGATGATGAATTTGAAGATCTTGCAATTGTTGAATATGAAATAAAGAAAATGAATTTGCTTCATGCAAAGTTCGAAGTGCTTAACGAGGCTGACGGAAATATTCAGATAAATGACGCGAAGGATGAGATAGTTTATACGAGGGCGTATAATTCAAAGAATAAACTATTAAAGGAAAATTATATATCATCAAAAGAATACTGGAATGCGAATAATGTTTTGTACAGACCGTAAAAAAATCTTTTAGAGTAACCTTTGAGAAATAATACAAAAATCAGAATACTTGGAATATCAGGAAGCCTGAAGCTCTCTTCATCAAACTCAGCATTAACAAGAGCACTTGGCGGACTAATGCCGGATGGTGTTGAATACACGGTATACAATTCGCCTGGATTGCTCCCGCATTTTTCGCCCGATATAGATGGCGATAACTCCCCTGCTGTTGTTACAGAATTCCGTGAGATGCTAGTTGCTTCGGACGGGGTTATTCTTTGCACTCCCGAATATGCTTTTAATCTGCCGGGTGTATTAAAGAACGCGCTTGACTGGACGGTTTCAACGGGTGAGTTTTACGAAAAACCAACGGCTGTTATAAGCGCATCCCCGCTGCCATCGGGCGGCAGCAAAGCGCATCTTTCGCTTATGATGACAATGACAGCAATGCAGGCTAATGTACCCGAAAAAGCGAAGTTAATGATAGCAAGTATAAATAAAAAGATGCAGGGCGATGTAATTACCGATAATAATACCGGCGAAGAACTAAAAACCGTAATAAATGAGCTGATAGCTTTAATTCAGTCTAAACAAAATCTACTGTAACCAATATCCTGTCTTCAAAAACCCTCCTGTGAATATTTTTAACATAAGGTAATGAGCGCGTTTTGTGTATCTCGCCGGTTATGTCTCCGCCTTTCAGGGTAACGAGCTTGCCGCCGGGCTTTACCAGACTCTTTGACCAAGCGCAAAGATCCTGCAGAACGGCTACGGAGCGTGATACGACGTAGTCATAATGATTTTTCATTTTACCATTCAGAAAGCCGCCTGAAACCAGGGCTTCAGCCCTGCCGCATATTGCGGCGGCATTGGTGAGCTCCATCCGTTTAATGATATCCGAAACTACGCTAATCTTCTTTTGTATGGAATCAACCAGCACGAGGTTAACTTCGGGGTGGTGGATTGCAATTACTATACCGGGGAATCCACCGCCGGTACCGAGATCGAGTATGTTCAGCCCGGGTTTAAAATCGATGCCGTGGAAAAACAGTCTTGAGTCCTCTATCAGGTCAAGTACATTTGGTTTCTTCCGTGAAACAAGGTTAATTTTGGAATTCCATTCAATAAGCAGGTCGTTAAACTGCTTTTCTTTTACAAGTATTTGCCAGTCTTCTGTATGTTGTGTTGTCATTTATTTTTTTCAGACCACCCCGTCTTCCCGCTTTCAGCGGGAAGCCACCCCTCCTTATCCCGCTTAAGCGGGACTTCGAAAACACTTTGTGTTTTCTTGAAAGGAGGGGAGCTTATTTGTGCAAAAATGGTGAAATGTTGTGATTAAAGAAATGGAATGATGTGGACTCAAAAGGTCTTTACATTCCCGGGCTCATTAACGTAAACGCTAATGTAAGAACGGCAAAAATTATTATATCGGCAACGCTTACAATTAATCCAAGCACACCAAAGAGTTTTTTTGTGTTCTTTTGAAATAAACTGATTATTCCGAGTGTAAAACCCGTTACCAAAATTATTATGTACAAAATTCCAGCGCCTATTGAGCTGAACACAGCATCAATTATTGAATCAGGTGTGAATGTTTTATTCAGGTAGTAATTTGTATATAAGAGGAATGTTATAAGTCCGGCGAGGTTCAATATACCAATTAAGAATGAGGCTATTCCGGTTTTTGAGTGCGGGATTGGCAATGGTTAACCCTTAATGTAAATTGAAAGTATCGATGCATCAGATGGCGAGACGCCCGCAATGCGTGATGCCTGGCCAATTGAGCGGGGTCTGACCTTATTCAGCTTTTCCCTGCCTTCAGTTGAAAGTGATTTTATCTTATTGAAATCAAATATCTCGGGTATTTCAACTGATTCCATTTTATTGAATGCCTCTACCTGCTCAGCCTGGCGCACAATATATCCTTCATAACGCATTTCAATTTCTATCTGGTCCATAATGATCTCGCTCTGCCTTATCTTCTGTATCAGGGCATTATCTGTAAAATATGGTATTGCCAGAAAATCGCTTAGCTTAACTTCGTTTCGTTTTACTATCTGCGCAAGCTGATCTGATTGCTTTAGCGGTGAAGCGTTTACTGATTCAAGATACCCGTTAATATCTTTGGGTCCCGCAAAGTTTGATTTAAAGAAGTTTATCCCCTCGTTTATCAGCGCTTCCTTGGCAAGTGTATTGTTGTAGATATCATCCGGTATCAATCCATATTTATGGCCGTATTTCATCAGCCTGCGGTCAGCGTTATCCTGCCTTAATATAAGCCTGTACTCAGCGCAAGATGTAAATATGCGGTATGGTTCTTCGGGAATTTTATTTATCAGGTCGTCGATCAAAACGCCAATATATGCTTCGCTGCGCTTCAGGATAAAAGGCTCCTCCCCTTTTATTTTGAGTGCTGCGTTTATGCCCGCTATGAGTCCCTGTGCCGCAGCTTCTTCGTAGCCAGATGTTCCGTTTATCTGCCCCGCAACATAAAGACCCGGTATAAGTTTAGTTTCTAGTGTTAAATTGGTTTGGTAAGTAGGGAGAAAATCATACTCCACCGCGTAACCGGCGCGCATCATTTTTACTTTCTCTAAACCAGGAATTGTTTTGAGAGCTGCGTACTGAATATTTTCCGGCAGGCTTGATGAAAATCCGTTCATGTAAACTACATTGGAAGCTATCCCTTCGGGCTCTAAAAAAATCTGGTGGCGCAGCTTATCTGCGAAGCGGAAGATTTTATCTTCTATGGAAGGACAATATCTCGGACCCGCGCCGGTTATTCTGCCTGTGAACATTGGCGAGTCATCAAATCCCGTACGTAATATATTATGCGTTTCTTGATTGGTGTATGTTAAGTAACATGATATCTGCGGAAGTGCGGGAAAATTTCCGCTTGTAAAGACAGAAAATGGCGTTGGGTTATCATCTCCCGGTTGTTCTGAGGTAACCGAAAAATCTATTGTATCTAACTGCAGCCTTGGTGGTGTGCCCGTTTTGAGTCGCGCTGTTTTAAATCCTTGATTTAACAGATAATTAGAGAGTCCTTTTGCTGATTGCTCACCATATCTGCCTCCTTCGTTCTGCTGGTGGCCCATATGCATTATCGCATTTAGAAATGTGCCGCTTGTAATAATTACAGCCTTGCAGGAAATTTCATAACCGAGCGAAGTTTTAATTCCCGAAATATTTCCGTTTGAATCGCGCACGAGTTCATCAACTGTATCCTGAATTAATGAAATATTTGGACAGCTTAAAATATATTCTTTGGCAACTTTCGAATACAGATCGCGGTCACTTTGGCAACGGGGTGACCATATTGCGGGTCCTTTTGATTTATTCAGCAGGCGAAATTGTATTCCGCTATCATCGGCGATTCTGCCCATGACTCCCCCAAGGGCATCAATTTCCTTTACCAAATGCCCTTTTGCAGTACCGCCAATCGCGGGATTGCATGACATTCTTCCAATGGCATCCAGATCCATTGTAACCATACCCACAGTACATCCCATGCGCGAAGCTGTCCATGCCGCTTCAATTCCGGCATGCCCAGCTCCAACAACGATGATATCGAAATGTTTGTTGTTTTGATTCAATTTATATAGTCTGTATTTATCAGCAGCTCTGGTAATTTTTCAGTATAAAGCTCCCCTCCTTTTCTAAGGAGGGGTGTCTTCGCGCTGAAAGCGGGAAGACGGGGTGGTCTAAACAGATGAAATAAGGATTTACAGCAAAAGAATTTGTTATTTGTTAGCATTAGCCAATTGTTTCACGTGAAACATACCGCTCAATTACAGGATTCTATTCCCCACTCACCTGACTCGCCGCTTGACCTGCACTTCCAGTTCCGATTTATAACCACAATCTTCCATTTTGTTTCATCGTACTTGGCTACCATTTCTATCTTTTCAGCAAGCATATTCCTGTCAACCGGTTTCTGATTTATCATAACGATCTTCACCCTGCTGTGCGTCTGGGGAATCAATTCATATGACAGCTTCGCATCGGGGTTATCATACAAGTGATCGTGATAGAACTTAGCAAGGTCTTCCGGAGTTTTAATATCATACCTTGTTGAAAGAACCTTGTTAAACCCTGAAATATCTTCCGATATGGTATCCTCCCCACAACCTACAAAAATCGCCAAAAACAGCACTATTGTCAAGAATCCGAATATAGTTGAAAATGTTTCACGGGAAACATTTGGCGAAAATCGAACTTTTTTGGGGTTTTTCATCATTTGCTATCACTTACCAATACAGAACCTGGTAAAGATGTTATTTAAGATATCAACATTTGCCGTCTTGCCTATGATTTCTGAAATGGAATCCATCGCAGCCCTAATTTCAAATGAAATCAACTCGTTACCACCGCCCTTTTCAATTTGCTCACGGGCATTCACAAGATATTCACAAGATTTCAACAAACAGTCCCTGTGCCTTTCATTGGTAATAATTACATCGCTTTGGCTGTTCTTGCTTATGAGCTCTTTAGCTTTTGCTATTATAGCATCCTCAAGCACATCCATTTTTTCACCCGACTTAGCTGAAACCGCTAAAGCGGCATTGAACGTATCAGGCATTAAATCAATTTTATTAATAACCTTAATGGTCTTACCGCTATTATCAGTTTCAGAGAAAGCTTCAACCGTAATATCTGAATTTGTTACATCATCCACTTCAAGAACAATATCAGCTTCTTCGATCTTTACTTTTGAGCGCCTTACGCCCTCTTTTTCAATTACATCCTTCGTTTCACGGATTCCGGCAGTATCAACCAGATTAAACTGAATTCCCCCCATGATCAGCGGTTCCTCAAGGTAATCCCGTGTTGTACCGGGAATATCGCTCACAATTGCGCGGTTTTCATCAAGGAAGTAATTGAAAATACTCGATTTACCTACGTTAGGTCGCCCTGTGATTGCCAAATTGACGCCATTTTTGATTATTTTGCCGCTTTCGTAACTTTGGGTTAACGATTGAAATTTCGTAATCAGTTTATTAACTTTTTCAAGCAGAACATCCTTTTCAACCAGGTCAATTCCCTCTTCTGAAAAATCGAGTTCAAGCTCAAGCAGTGAGCAGTAGTTAATAAGATCTTCACGCAGCTCTTTTATTTTACCTGAAAATTTTCCAGTCAGTTGCTGCAGCGCTAGTTTGTTTGCCTGGTCTGTCTTTGCTTTTATCAGGTCCGCAACGGCTTCTGCCTGCGCAAGATCCATCTTGCCGTTCAGGTATGCTCGCTTTGAAAATTCACCTGGCTCGGCATGAAATGCTCCGAGCTTCATCAGCAGATCACTGACCTTGCGGTATATGTAACTTCCGCCATGGGTTGAAATTTCCGCGACATCTTCGCCCGTGTATGAATTGGGAGCTTTGAAAAATGTAACAACCACTTCGTCAATAAAATCCACCCCGCTGAATAAATATCCATGATGTGTAGTATGTGAGGTGTAGTGGTCTACATTGGCGGGCAAGAACTCGGCATAACTCTTTGATAAACAATTAGATATAAGCGAAAATGTGTCTTTTCCGCTTAGGCGAATGACTGTTATACCTGACTCCCCCACCATAGTAGCGGGCGCAAATATTATTCTGTTATCAAAGCTCATGACCTCACCCTTCCCTCTCCAAAGGAGAGGGTATAATGAAACACAAAGATAGGGATTAATGATGAGTGAAAAAATGAAGAAGATAGAAACACAATTTCAAATGTCAAAATCCAAATGTCAAAAAGTAATAACAGCTCCCCTCCTTTCGAGAAAACATGAAGTGTTTTCGAAGTTCCGCTGTAGCGGGATAAGGAGGGGAAGAGCCCCTCTGAAAGAGGGGCGAGGGGTGGTCTGAAGTAATAATAATTTCGGTTTATGGTGCTAAAAATTATTTCTTAGTTTGTAATAATTAATAAATTTATTTTAGGATATGTCATTAAACATTATTTTAACCGGTGCAACTGGAATGGTTGGCGAGGGCGTACTGCTTGAGTGCCTGGATAATTCAGCGGTAAGCAATGTACTCGTGGTTGGCAGGAGACCCTGCGGTATAAGTCACCAAAAGCTTGCAGAGCTGGTTGTAAAAGATCTTGCAGCTCTTTCCCCTGTTGAATCAAGAGCACTGGCGGGATATGATGCCTGTTTCTTCTGCGCGGGGGTTTCTTCCGTGGGCAAGAAAGAGCATGAGTATACCCGGCTTACTTATGATATGACAATTAACTTTGCTGAAGAGTATAAAAAAGCTAATCCGGGAAAACCGCTGACGTTCTGTTATGTTTCGGGCTATGGGACTGATAGCTCGGAAGCCGGAAAGTCAATGTGGGCAAGGGTTAAGGGTCACACCGAAAATAAGCTGCTGGAAATATTTACGCAGGAAGGTAAACCTTCCGGCGGGTATATGTTCCGCCCGGGAATTATGAAGCCGATCAAGGGACAAAAGCGCATACTGAAATTTTATTTCGGCTGGCAGATCACATATCCAATAATGAGACTTTTAATGCCAAAATTCGCGTGTACTCTGCAGGATGTTGCGCGGGCAATGATAAATTGCGCGATCTTAAGTCCGGCAAAGAATGTTTTAGAAGTAAGGGATATTGTTCAAATAGCAAAGAGTAGATAGCATTAAAAACATTTAATCAATGACTCCGTTAGGAGTCAAACATTTGTAGAAGATGGATTATTTTTTATCTTCCTGACTCCAGCGGAGTCGTACGTAACATAAAATGTGTGACCCCGATGGGGTCAACCTGTTTTGTAAATAATTTTAGCTATAAATGTATGACCGCTCTGCGGTCATAGGCGTTCCGCTCCTGATCCCCGCTTTCGCGGGAAGAAGTCTGAAAACGAGAGAAAAAAATATAATTAGTGGAAAAATGAAAAAAATAATATTATTACCGGCAGCAATGCTGCTTGCCGTTCTTGTAATCACTTCATCCTGCGGGAAGAAACAGGATACGGGCAACATGCAGAATCAGACCGACACAACAAAAAAGGAGTCCACAAAAAAGAATGAGCAGAAACAAGAGACAACAACTCAGCAAAGCGGAATCGATACCTTCCTTACTGTTGGGTATATGTACTGGGTACACCCTGCGATCCTTGATGCACACTGGGCTGCGGTGATTACCGGAGAAATAGCAAACATCGAAAGCGGAAATAGGAAAGCGGGAGATTCGACCAGGAAAGAAGTTTTTGGAATTGTTAAAGTTGATAAGGTTCTGCTATCGGAGCCGACCCAGGAAATGAGTATGGAAAATCAAAAGTATATCCGCACAGATGCGCTTAAAGGATTTAAGCCCGGTGATAAAGTGCTTATATATTTTGTGAAGTACGAAAACGGCTATGCCATAAAAAGAGATAACGTGAAGAAGATTTCTGGTCCGGATGATGAGCTCGTTGGGCTGACAGAACGCTACATCAGTAATTCTCAGGATGAAGTGAAGATAGTGGAAGACCTGAAGGAATACAAAATGTGGGGAAAATATGATAAAGGCACCGCAAGCCGCATGATGCAGTTTTATGAGGAGAAACAAAATACTAAATAATAAAAAAACATAATGTCTTCTTCGTCCCAATTCGCCGCGGTGAATCTACTTGGGATGAAATGTGGGCGCGAAGCTTTGCTTCGAACTTGAATCAGGCAGAAGCCTGATAAGAATCTGCGTTCCCAAGCGGAAGCTTGGGAACGAGGGAAAGATATAGAATCCTTGACTTACTTTGTAGCTTAAACAATTAGCGGGTTTTATTTTAAATTGTTAATAAACCGTAACGGGTAATTAACGTTGTACGTGTATTTCAGGGAAATCGGGGGTATTTCTATTAAAAACATTGACAAATCTGGTTTTTTTAGCTATTATGCGAAGCGAGCCTGAGATTTTTAATGTTAATAAGTTGTGAATAACTGTTCATAGCCTGTTAAAAATTGTTTAAAACACTCTCCTCCATAAACACCAAACACACAAAGTTATTAACATATCTATGTTAACAACACCTCAAAAACAGGGTTAAGTTAATAATTTTAACAGTTTTACAATTTTGTTTTCATTGTTAATTACTTCCCTGAATATCGAAGTATTTATATAATTAAAGCGTTTATTTTAATCTTAATATTAAACTAACACGGTTTACTTGTTTAAAATAGAAACTTAGCAAAACATTAACATTTTTTTTACCACAAAATATTTTTAAAGAGAAGAAATTGAACGGACACGAATTAAAACAGAACGAAGATACCTACTTAAATCCATCAAACGATAAAGAAAACAACATCGAAACATCCCTTGAAAACGAGCAGCTCAAAGATGACATCAAAATTCAGGAAGCGTTCAACACATGGACGCGGTTTATGGATATTGTTAAGCTTAATGTTTCTGACCTGAAGCTTAACACATGGTTTAAACCCATAAAACCCCGCTCGCTTGATGGCACCACGTTGACAATCTCCGTTCCCAGCCAGGATTATTACGAAATGATAATTTCCCGCTTCGGTGATATTGTTATCCGCGCTATCAGGTCAATTTTGGGCGATGATGCGAAGATCGTTTATGTTATTGATCCGCGCACCACGTTTTCGCAGGAGCCTGAGCTCATTGAAACTCCCCCGCCTGTTGAGCACGGCAATATCACACGCGCCGGCACTGACCAAAACACATTCGACCCCAATTTTTACAGGCCGGGCATAACGGCTGTACAGGTAACACCTGAAAGCGACCCCGCCCTATCACAAAAATGTTTTTTAAATCCTGAATACACCTTTGAAAATTTTGTTAAAGGAAAAAATAATGAATTCGCAACGGCTGCGGCAATATCAATTGCCAACAAACCGGGCGCACAGTATAATCCATTGATGCTTTATGGCGGCGTTGGACTTGGCAAAACTCATTTGATGCAGGCTATTGGCAACCAGATAAAAGCGGCTAACCCGCAGATGAAGATAATGTATCTTTCGGGTCCGGATTTTACCACGAATTTTATTCAAAGCATCCGCATGAATAAGGCGCATGAGTTTGAAAGATTTTACAAGTCGCTTGATATGCTGATCGTTGATGATATCCAGTTCCTTGAAGGCAAAGAAAGTACACAGGATTCATTCTTCCAGATATTCAATTCATTGTACCAACTCAAAAAACAGATAGTGCTTTCATGTGATAAGCCGCCTCACCAGCTTGAAGGCCTTGAAGAACGCCTGATAACCCGCTTCCAGTGGGGCTTGACGGTGGATATCCTGGCGCCGGATCTGGAAACAAGGATTGCCATCCTGAATAAAAAGTGTGAGAAAGAAGGTTTCGGCGTTCCGTATGAAGTGCTTGAGTTCATAGCTTTGAATATTAAGGATAACATCCGTTCGCTTGAAGGCTGTTTAAAAAGTCTGTTATTTGATGCCGAGCTTACCCGCTCCCCTATCAACATTGATATGGCGAAGCGAAGCGTTTTAAAATTCGGCGGCATTAAAAACCGCAAGCAGAATATTGATATCAGCGTGATAATTGCATCGGTTTCAAAATATTTTAACATTGATGAATCGTTATTAAGACTAAAATCAAAACAGCAGGAAATTGTTCACGCAAGACACACGGCAATGTACTTGAGTAAGGAATTAACTTCATCGTCACTGCAGACTATCGGCGCACATTTTGGCGGAAGGAACCACGCAACGGTAATTCACGCCTGCAAATGCATCGAAGAAGTTATTAACAAAGATCCTTCGTTCAAAGATAAACTCGAACAAATCAAGGAGATGTTATTAACATAAAAATGTTGATACATTATAAATTTATATCAAGCTATCCACATTTCGCGGATAGCTTTTGTTTTTATAATATATGCGTTGGCTGATGTTAACAACCCGGCACGTATTTCACAAACCTGTTAACAAAAATTTGCTTCATTAGTTTTATTTTCATTCTATATTTAAAGATAAACCGTTAAATTTATACTTATCAACAGTACTACTACTACCTCTTTTCTTTTATATATAATAAAGATTAAGTATAGTAGTGTAGCAAACAGGCGGGATAAATAAATAGTTAAATGGTGTTTTGTTGTATTGATGTTATTTTATAATTTTAAAATTGTTTTGTTCAGGGTTAATGCTAGAAAAACTCACAATAAAAAATTATCTGCTGTTAAATAACATTGAAATTGACCTTTCAAAAGGATTTAACATAATTACCGGCGAAACCGGTGCGGTTAAATCTATACTTATCAATGCGCTTAATTTATTATTGGGCGGCAGGGCTGATTATTC
>JABFSP010000167.1 GCA_013140565.1 Ignavibacteria bacterium | reverse complement strand
CCCTCAAATTGACTAATATTTTATCACTATAACCATTATAATTGCAAATTACTCATTGTTAATTGTAAATTGATTTGAATCCATCATACTATTTTACTGAATTTATGCGTTACCTGAAAACAGCCAAGTCGGCTGTTATCAGCTCAACAATTGTAATTGCGCTTGCCGTGCTACTACTTGGCATATATTTGACAATTTCTATCAATTCAGTAAAATTGTTAAAACTCATCCGCGATAAAGTTGAAATTGACGCGTATTTACATGATAGCATTCAGCCAGCGAATGTCAGTAAGCTTACAAGTTCAATAAAAACAATCGGCGGCGTTAAAAATGTAACATATGTTTCAAAAGAAGAAGCTGCAAAGATATTTGCGGAAGAATTCGGGCAGGATATATTGGAAGTATTTGATCATAATCCGCTTCCAACATCGCTTAAGATAAATCTGTATGATGAATACAAAACAATTGACCGTATTGAAAAGATCAAAACTGAACTTCAAAAAAATCCTGAAATTGCTGATATTGTATATGCGCAAAAGAACCTTGAAATAATTGAACGAAACTCACAATCACTCGTTTTCCTCAATTTAAGTCTTTTGATAATTATTACGTTTTCATCTATATTTTTAATTGGTAATACTATCAGATTGATGATTGTGGCTAAAAAAGATACAATTGAGATAATGAAGCTGATAGGAGCAACCAAGGAAACAATCCGGACGCCATTTATAATTGAAGGTTTTTTCCAGGGACTGGTAGGAAGTTTACTGGCTGTAATTTTGCTGCAGGTTTTTCTTGGATATTTTTACGCTACGTACACAAATAATGATTTCAATTTTACTATAATGGATACTAAGTTCCTGATATTACTGGTAATATTCGGCACGATGCTTGGCACTTTAGGCAGCGCTATTTCAATTCGCAGATTTTTAAAAATAGCATAAAATTTAACAATATTTACCCTCATCCCTAAAATAATCAAAAAACAAATATTTTTTTTCAGATATTGCATTTTCTTACATTTTTAACTACTTTTGTATAGAAATGTCAGAATTCAAAAAATTTGACCAGAAAAATTGGGTAAAAACCAATTTGAATTATAAGAAGGATCCCGGAAGCTGGGCGTGGATACTGCACAGAATAACCGGTATTGCTTTAATAGCTTATCTTTTTATGCATATATTTTCCCTTTCACCACTTTCACAGGGAAGAGCTGCATTTAATGAATTTATGTCTCACTATACTACTCCGTTCTTTATGGCACTGGAGTGGATCTTATTCGCATTTGTTTTATTTCACTCACTAAACGGCGTAAGGATTGTTTTGGTTGATTGGGCAGATGGCGCAAGATACCACAAAGCTTTATACAGGTATTCTATTGTTATCGGGTTGGTTATGTTTTTTGCAATGGGCTATGTAATGTTTTCGCACGAAATTCACAATTTATTCAAATAAGTTATATCATACAGGTAAAAGTTGTATAAACATCAAAATTCACAGGGTTCAGGGTCATTCAGCTGGGTTTTCCAGAGGGTTACAGGTTTAATACTTGTAGTTGTTATGATAGGACATTACATATTAATGCACTATACCCCTGAATCAGGTCATACATACGATGCGGTGCTTTCAAGGATGCAGAGCAACTGGTACAGGGTGTTAGACCTGACATTCCTTGTATTGGGTATGTATCACGGGTTAAATGGTGTTTGGGGTATATTCAGGGACTATAAACTAAAACCCTGGCAAACTATAACAGTTATGAGCTTATTGATAGTTTTGGGTTTGGCATTTACTTTATGGGGTGTTAAGACAATTCTTGATATTCCGTATGTTCAAACTACCACAGGCGAGCTTCTTGTAAAATAGCAGTACCATTAAATAACTTTTTTCAATCAAAAAGGAGAAAACAAATGGAAAAAATCAACGAAATCAAAGCAATGCTTGATGATATGGGCAAAGACCTCGAGAAGTTTTACGCAAAAGGTCAGAACTCCGCAGGCACCAGGCTGAGAAAATCTTTGAATGAAGTAAGAAAGAAATGCCAGGAAATGAGAAATGAGATCCAGACTATCAGGCAGGATAGGAAAACTTCAACTCCTGCATCATAGTTTTACAGGATATATTCAAACCTGGATTGTTGCGACTGGGTATATAGCGAAGGAACGATTTTTTAACGAATTCTTTAAGTAGCGGTTTAAACGGAGGCATTTTTGCTTTCGGATTAAATTGCTACTTATTTTTATTTATATTACAGGATTCAGCTTTTTAAGGGAATTAAAACCACGGCTTTAACATTAACATATATGAACACCATTGAATTTAAAGTATTTATACAGCTCCGGAGCAGATGAAGTCTAAATTAAGAAATTTTTGCATAATTGCGCATATTGATCACGGTAAATCAACTCTTGCAGACCGTTTACTAGAAGAAACTCACACAATTGCACACCGCGATATGATAAAGCAGGTGCTCGATGATATGGATCTTGAGCAGGAGCGCGGTATTACCATAAAACTTCATGCTATTCAGCTGGAGTATAAAGCTAAGGATAATGAATTATATACACTGAACCTGATAGATACTCCGGGTCACGTAGATTTTTCCTATGAAGTATCACGCTCACTTGCAGCATGTGAAGGCGCACTGCTTGTTGTAGATGCCTCGCAGGGTATTGAAGCTCAGACGGTAAGTAATCTATATTTGGCAATTGACGCTAACCTTACGATAATTCCTGTAATCAACAAAGTTGACCTCCCAAGTGCAAATGTAGAAGGGGTTAAGAAACAGATCATTGAAATGATCGGCTGTGATGAAAGCGAAATTATTCTCGCAAGTGCAAAAGCGAATATCGGCACTGAAGATATACTTGAAGCGATTGTAAACCGAATACCGGCACCGGAAATAAAAGAAGATGCACCGCTCAGAGCATTGGTGTTTGATTCAACTTTTGACGCATACCGGGGAATTATTGTATATTTAAGAGTAGTAGACGGTCAGTTGAAAAAAGGGGATAAAGTTAGATTCTTCGAGACCGAAATACCAAGTGATGCAGAAGAAGTCGGCATATTGAGAATGAACCGTGTTGTTAAAGATGTGCTCCGCTCAGGTGATGTAGGTTATATGGTTACCGGAATTAAAACAGCAGCAGAGCTGCTTGTTGGAGATACAATTATCAATGTCGCAAATCCTGCAACTGAACCGCTTGGCGGATACAAGAAAATAAAGCCGATGGTTTTTTCAGGTATCTACCCTGCGTCAAGTGATGACTTTGAGGACTTAAGAGAATCATTGATTAAGCTTAAGACAAATGATGCTTCTCTGATGTTTGAGCCTGAAACATCCTCAGCACTTGGATTTGGGTTCCGCTGCGGATTCCTCGGCTTGCTCCACATGGAAATCACCCAGGAAAGGCTTGATAGAGAGTATAACCAAGTTATAATCACCACAGTACCTAACGTTGAATACCAGGTACATAAAACAGACGGTAAAATGGTGCTGGTTGATAATCCTTCACAAATGCCGCCATTGGGTAACATAGATCATATTACTGAACCTTACATTAAAGCGCAGATAATTACACCAACTGATTATATGGGCAACATAATGAAGCTTGCCAATGACAGGCGCGGAATATTTATCTCAACAAATTATCTATCTACTACAAAAGTTGATCTGATTTTTGAATTCCCTTTGAGTGAAATTATTTTCGATTTCCATGATAAAATGAAATCAATTTCAAAAGGATACGCTTCGCTTGATTACGAGTTCATAGATTACAGGAAATCTGACTTAGTAAAGCTTGATATACTGCTTAACAATGAGCCTGTTGACGCGCTATCATCAATTGTTCACCGTTCGAAATCATTTGAGTACGGCAGGAAGCTTTGTACAAAGCTTAAACAGCTTATACCAAGACAGATGTTTGAGATTGTTATACAGGGCGCAATTGGCGCAAAGATAATTTCACGTGAAACTGTAAAAGCGCTGCGCAAGAATGTTATCGCAAAGTGTTACGGCGGTGATATTTCACGTAAACGCAAGCTTTTAGAAAAGCAAAAAGAAGGCAAGAAAAGGATGAAGCAGGTTGGTTCCGTTCAGCTTCCGCAGGAAGCATTCCTTGCAGTACTTTCAATTGACGAATAATGAGGGTTGATGCCGGAAAAAAATAAACCCATTTTGCAGGATAATAAGCCGGATGAAAAGACGGATATAACTAAGGAGCCAATTGAGACTTCAAAGGAAGTAGTTCCCGCTACGCCACCCGCTGCGCCATTAAAAGATGAGACTGCGGCTTCACCCCCAAAAGATACTGTTGAACATATCATCCATTCACCAAAGCCGCCATCAAAGCTAAAAGAATATTTCGACGCGCTTCTTTTTGCAGGCGTTGTTGCTTTGATACTCAAGATAATTTTTGTTGAGGCATACAGAATACCATCGAGCTCAATGGAAAATACTTTACTGGTGGGTGATTTCCTTTTGGTGAATAAGTTCATTTACGGCGCAACAACGCCGAGAAATATACCGTTCACTCACACGCGTATCCCCTATTTTCGCTTCCCCGCATTAAAAGAACCCGAGCGCGGTGATGTAGTTGTATTCGATTACCCCGGAAATGCAAACGAACTTATTGCCCCTGAGGTAACCAACTACATTAAGCGGTTGATAGGTAAACCGGGCGATACAGTACAAATTGTAAATAAAACATTGTTTGTAAATTCAGTTGTATTCCCAAATCCGAAGGATGCAAAGTTCAGCGAAAATGTTTCGCGGGGTTCATATACTGATATTTTCCCCAAGGGCAGGCAGTGGAATGACGATAATTACGGACCCATTGTTGTGCCTAAACAGGGTGATATGATCACAATCACACCTGATAATATTGAGGACTGGAAGACATTTATAAAGCGTGAGGGTCACAGTATAAGGCTTGCTGCTGATAACAAGATATTCATTGATGAGACGGAAAATTCAACTTATAAAGTTGAAAAGAATTACTATTTTATGATGGGAGATAACAGAAATAACAGCTCCGATAGCCGTGTATGGGGATTTATGCCGGAAGAAAACGTAATTGGTGAAGCCATAATAATTTACTGGTCATGGAATCCCGATATCCCTTTTGCCGAATTCGGCAGATTGTTTGATTCAATACGCTGGGATAGAATAGCGAAGATTATACATTAATTTAATAATGTAATAAATGTGATGTTACACAATCTAAACTTATATAAAGCACTGCAGAAAAATAAAAAAAGCAGCAAAAACGCAGAATAAAATTTTATGGCAAGTACATTAGGCAAAAAAACACAAAAGAAGAAACAAACAAGCTCAATTGAAGAAAAAGCCAAAAGCTTTGGCTCACTGGTGTTAACATTGATTGTAGTATTATTCATTCAGTCTTTTTTCATTCAGGGTTACAGCACACCAACGGGCTCAATGCTTAACACCATATTGATCGGTGATAAAATGTTCTTCAATCAATTCTTATATGGCGGCTCAACACCCAGGAATATTCCGTTTACCGAGATTCGCCTGCCATACATCCAGCTTCCTGCCATACGTGACCCGCGTAAGGGTGATATCATTAATTTTGAATTCCCCGGAAACCGTGAAGAAGTTGAAGCCTCAATGAAAGTGCAGTACTTAAAAAGATGCGTTGGCGAGCCCGGTGATACAATATTAATAAAAGATGCAATGTTGTACGTGAACGGAATCAAGTTTCCCGAGGCGCCCGCAATGCAGTATTCGTACAGGGTTTATA
>JABFSP010000344.1 GCA_013140565.1 Ignavibacteria bacterium | reverse complement strand
CCATACGAAAAGGCATTGTTGGGCTGGCTCCTGAACTGCGAAAATGTAATACCAGTTAAGATCAATAATAAAGCTGATAATTTTAATAATTTCATATATGTTTTAGTTTTTTCTCTCTTGCTTAGTTTCTTTTACAGTTATTTAGAATCTTTTTCTTCTATTTTTGAGTCTTCTGAATCATCTTTCGGTCTGGTGAGCAGTTTTTTATCGAACTTTGAATTGAATTTTATCTCTGTCATTGCAACGTCACCCGTCTGGCTCTTTATCGAATATGGCATTGTAATGCCGGTTGAACCAACTTCCCTGAAATCAGAAAAATCATTTGTCATGCCGCCCTTAATTTCCCTTACCTTGTTAAAGGTCTTCATATCAAAGTATGAAGTTGAAGCCGTTAAGCTGTCTCTTATCAGATCAATTACGTAACATTCTTTTCCGTCAATTGTTTCATTCTGCAGCATTTCAAAGGTAACCCCGTTCTTTTTAGGGTCAATAAAATTCCCCCACATCGAACCTTCAACATTCTTCGAGTTCTTTTCAATCTCTTCTTCCTTCAGGTCCTTTATCATCGCACCAAATTTCATCCAGCCCTTCTTTTTGCCTACATCGATAGCCTGCTGCATACTGAACTGTGCTGTGTTTATATCCATATAAACATACTTTTTACTGAAATAGATAACAATGGTACCTTTTTGCTCACCATCACCCATATTTCCCTTCATGCTGATGGATTCAATTGAGCTGAGTTCATCTTTTCCGCCGGAGGCTGTAATATAATTATCAACCACATCCTGAGCCGTCTTCACCGGCTTAAAATCCTGGCTGATTGCGCTAAATATCGTAAAAAATACTGCTAAAACTGCAATAAATTTATTCATTATTTATTTAATTCCATATAATTATTTATAAAATTGTAAACTTCAATTGGTTCAATATCGTTCATTACGTCCCTTGAATTATCGTCTTCATCAGGTATAAAGATCTTCTTTTTATCAGTCAGGGGTCCCCATCGTAAGGGACTTTCAACCTTAACAGGTGAATACAATCCTATCACAAAAGTCCCAACTGCCGCCGCTATGTGTATCGGTCCGGTTGAATTCCCCAAAAACAACTTTGCCTTGCTTAATAGTGCAGCCAATTCCTTCAAATTCAGGTCAAAAACCTCAAAAATCCTGTTGTTAACAGGAAGCTGTGCTGTTATCCTTTTAACTTGCTCTTCCTCATCCATTGTTCCGGTTAAAACCACCTTATAACAATTATTTACATTGGCCAGAATCGCTTCGAGCAGTTGTTTGAAGCTGGAATTACTCCATACTTTAGCGGAGCCCAGCGACGGGATATGGATAACAACAAAGGGTTCATTTTCATTGAAACCTAAGACATTGAGCTTGCCCATGGCAGACTCTAAGTGCTCATTTTTTACTTGAAGCACTACGTCTAACTTCTTATCATAAACAACGTTAAAATCATTTAATAAATCCAGATTATAGGCGCTTTCGTGCTTTAGTGCTTCCTTCCTGTGCTGGTAATGAGGCAAATTGAACAAGAAAGAATACCATCTGTAACCTGTCCCAAGTCTGTATTTCACACCCCCTAAATATAGCCCTAAAGCTACTTCAAAAGTGGGGTAAACCGCTATAGCCAGATCATACTCATTAGCCTTACAAACTGCCTTAACTTTACCTGCTGTTACCTTATCGATAGCGTGAACATTATTTAACCCCGGATAATCATAAATCAGCTCGTATACCCTTTGCTGAACCAGCATATCGATCTTTGTATAAGGGAACCTGCTCTTAAGCGCATTAACCATAGGAAGCGTCAGCAATACATCACCTATGCGGTCGGTTCTGCACAATAAAATGCGTTTTGGCTCTGCGATTAATTTAGTATTTCTTGCGATTTTTTCGTAAATTTATAAATTAAATATAATTTTTTTTCTTCTCACTAAAAAGTAAAATCGCAACTTGCCATTTCCAGGCATTTTTATATATTAATGGTAATTCTACTGATATGAAACAACTAATTCTGGCAATACTCCCCGCTTTAATGCTCTGCAATTTCGCATGCTTTTCGGGCAAATCCCCTGGTTCAGACGGCACTTCCGGCAGTCAGACACAAACATTACCCGAAAGCACCAAACAAACAGACAGCAATAAAGTAAGTGATAACACTGGCAAACAGGATTCAACTATGAACACAAATAAATTTACTGACCTCCAAAATGAGGCTTTTAAGCTGCACTACGACGCAATTGTAATTGATACTCATAATGATATATTGATGCCTGTATTCTTACAGGGTGCTGACCTGAACAAAGATAACCCCGGTACGCAATCGGACCTGGTTAAATGGAAACGCGGCGGACTAGATGTGCAGATGTTTTCTATCTATGTGCCTGAGCGGTATAAATCAAACCACTTCAGCTATGTTATGAAGCTGATTGATAAGCTGGAGGAAAACCAAATTGAAAATCCGGGTACATTTGCTTTGTGTAAGAATTATGAAGAACTTGAATCAGGCTTAAAAGCCGGTAAATTTGTGGGACTAATGGGCGGTGAAGGCGGCAATATGGTTGAAGGTTCAATGAAAAACCTTGAAACTCTATACAGCCGCGGCGTGCGTTACCTTGGATTGACGTGGAACACAAGTAATGCAATCGCAATTTCAGCAAAGGATGAAACCGAGCGCGGTAAAGCAGGCGGGCTAACGGAATTTGGCAAAGATGTAGTAAAACGCATGAATGAGCTTGGTATGATGATAGATGTTTCACATTTGGGTGAAACAGCATTTTGGGATGTAGTTGAGTTAAGTAATGCACCAATAATAGCATCACACTCAAATTGCTACTCGCTTGCGCCGCATTATCGCAATTTGACCGACGAGCAGATAAAGGCAATAGCAAAATCAGGCGGATATATTGGTATTAATTTCTTTTATAAATTTCTTGATCCAAACGGGAATCCGGGCGCAATAAAGAATGTGCAAAGCAAATACCGCAGCGCAGCAAATAAATTTGCTGATGAGTATGGCGATGACCTTGTTAGTTTCAATGAAAAACGATATGAATTTATTACCGATAATCCAGTAAACAGCGGTACATCTGTTGATGTTCTGGTTGACCATATCGACTATATTGCAAAACTCGTTGGCGCTGATTATGTTGGCTTAGGCAGTGATTTTGACGGCAGTATCACAACTGTTAATGAGTTATATGACGCCACATGTTACCCCATAATTACCAAAAAACTTGTTGAGCGCGGCTACACTGAGCAGGATATCCGCAAAATACTTGGCGGTAACTTTTTGAGAGTGTTTAAGCAGGTATGCGGCTAACCCTGAAATTTTCGAACAAGGGGTTGCAACCCCTTGTTCTTTGTAAACAATGAAAATCCCCCAATCCAAAATAGACGAAATATCCTCATCACTTGATATAGTTGATGTGATTTCCGCATACACTCCCCTGCGCAAAGCGGGCAGGAGTTTTATGGGGCGGTGCCCTTTCCACGAGGAGAAGACGCCATCATTCAGCGTATCGCAGGATAAAGGCGTATACCACTGCTTTGGCTGCGGCAAGAGCGGTAATATGTTCACCTTTATTATGGATACGGAAAATGTTACATTTTTTGACGCAGTGAAACTGCTTGCCGATAAGGCTAATATTACAATTGAGTTTGAAAACGAACCCTACGACCCCGATAAAAATAAAATTGAGCTGTATTACGATATAAACCGCAAAGCCGGAAAGTATTTCTATGATAAACTTATGAGCCGTGAAGGGGCATATGCTAAGGAATACCTGAACGAACGCGGATTAAAAGATGATACAATCACAAAATTCGGGCTGGGATATTCCCCCCGTGATAAAGACGTTTTATTCCGTGAGTTTGAAAATGACTTCAACCCCGAAGACCTGCAGAATGCGGGACTGGTACTAATTCTCGGAGCCGGTGAAATACGTGACCGCTTTCGCGGAAGGCTGATGTTCCCTATCTTTAACGAAACAGGTAAGGTAGTAGGATTTGGCGGCAGGCGTATGTATGATGAAGCTACTGATGAAGCAAAGTATGTTAATTCACCCGAAACCAAGATATATAACAAGAGTAAAACTCTGTACGGACTAAACTTCGCGAAGGGTCCGATTAAGCAAAAAGGCTTTGCAATACTTGTTGAAGGATACATGGACTTGATCTCATTGTACCAGAACGGAATTGAAAACGTTGTGGCATCCAGCGGCACATCACTAACTCAGTTACACACAAAGATACTGCACCGCTATACCAAAGAAGTGGTTGTAGTTTACGATGCCGACCTTGCAGGTCAGAACGCTTCGCGAAGGGCAATTGAGATATTGATTGAAAATGATATCTCGGTTAGCATACTCGAGCTTCCGTTTGGCGATGACCCGGATACATACATTAAGAAACACGGACTGGATGGGTTTGAACACCTGTTAAGCAACAGGCTATCTGTAATTGATTACATTGCTGAGAGGTATGAATCAGAGGGCAGGATGAATTCACCCGAAGGCAAAACTGATTTTGTCCGTGAGATAATAGGGCTAATAGCCAAAATGCGCGATGCAATTAAACGTGATTTTTACGTAAAGGGAATTTCCGAGAAGTTTTCTATTTATGAAACAATTATACGTAAGGAACTTGATTCAGTACTAAAGCTTAAAACCCGCGGATTGACCCGTGAGATCAACCAGGAAAAACCCACAGCACCGGTAAAAGAAAAAGTGACCAAATTCTCAGCGGTGGAGCTGGTTCTTATCAGGCTGCTGGTTGATTCTGATGAAAAGACCAAGGAACGGCTGATCAATGAACTTGAAATGGATCTGATTAAGAATGATACCGTGAAGAAAATTGTGAATTACATAATGATGAATATTGATTCCCCTGAAAAACTTGCACTGAACCAGTTATTCAATGAATTTCAGGATGAGGAAGGCAAGAGTATAATTGGCAAATCACTTCTTGATGAGAATTATGTTATGCAGGGCGGCAGGAACAGGAACTACATGAATGAGGCGAACCAGGTACTGGGTCAATTAAAGCTTACCAACATAAGGAATACGATCAAAGAAATTGAAGCCAAGATAAAATCAATAGACAGCAATTCACCTGAAATACTTGAGATGCTTAACACTCAGCAAAAGCTGCGCCGCGAGCAAATGCAGATTGAAAACAGCATGAAGACAATATAAAAAAAAGGGCGATAGCCCCTTTTAGTTTCAAGTTTTTGCCTTCCTGACTTACTATGCTTTAGCAGAGGAAGTTTTACTTTTGCTTTTTTACTTCAACAACACCATTTTCTTCGATTCAGAATAATCTTCAGTTTCAATTTTATAAAAATACACCCCGCTTGGGAAGTTTGATGCATCCCAATTTACTTCAAATATTCCCGGATTCAGTTCTTCATTAACCAAGACTGAAATTTCCTTCCCCAGTATGTCATAAATCGATATTTTTACATTTGACCTTTTGGGAATATCAAATTTAATATTTGTTAAAGGGTTAAATGGATTGGGATAGTTTTGGGAAAGAAAATAGCCGTTTGGTATGTCTGATGATGTGTGGTTCACAAATGTAATGCCGCCATCAGTAGTATAAAGAATAGTTCCCCCAGCCCCAACAACATAACCAATACTATCATTAAGGAATTGCATTGACGTCAATCCATTTACGGTTCCAGGGCCTAAATTAAACCAGTTGCTTCCAGAATCTGTAGTTTTCAGAAATATTGTGGTATAATTATAAGGGTAAGCACCACCCACAAC
>JABFSP010000392.1 GCA_013140565.1 Ignavibacteria bacterium | reverse complement strand
GTATTATTGCATATCTATGATATGGAATATTTCAAACATACGGAAATTAAGATTTTTCATTATTTTAACTGTAATTTTGCTGACTCAATGCAGCTTAAGCCAGTTAAAAGATGAAAATGTGCTGCTAAAGTGGGGAAGCTGGGCACTTTTACAAACGGTACCTTCTCCCACGTTCTTTGATGACAGAAATGATGTGACTTCAGGCATCAAATTCGGCTTACAATGGCACGTAGTGCCTGTTTCATATTCATTTAACGCTAACAAGTATGTTTCACCCTTCAATTTTTTTTATATAAAGCCTGTAAACAGGTTTTCTGGTTCAGCAGAAACATATTTTGAGCCGGCACTTGTGCCCGGGGGATTCAGTAACAACAGCCTCAAAAAATTTATGTATAATGCAGGCATCAGAATGGTTTTACCTGTGTTTCATAGGGGCGAGTATCTTGCAGTATCATTTGGTGCGGGGTATTTTAACCAGCAATCATTTGAAAAAAAGTACGACGGAGTGACATACGAAGCCGGGGTTTACAGCTTTTTCGGGATGCTTGGTTTGAAATTCCAGTATAATCAAAAAGGATTGAGCAGATATAATGTTGGATTATATATCAAATATTATTAAAAACATTTTTGGCAGGCAGATGAAGAAAATAATTTATTGCATAGTTACAATTTTAATGTTGTTTACAGTTAGTTCCTGTAACCTTCTGCTTGTTGCTGTGCGAAATGTACCCACTTTTTTTGAGGCACCCGAGAAAGTAAAGAATAAGGTCACTCAGCCGATCAGGAAAGATGTCAGGCTTTCAGCATTATGGATAGGTCATGCAACCGTTTTGCTGCAGATGGATGATAAGGTGATTATCACCGATCCGTTTTTGACTGAAACGGCGGGGGAGTTTGCGCGCAGGGTTGTTGAGTCCGGGATTGATGCGGAAAATATTCCGCCGTGTGACCTGATACTAATCTCACACTCGCATTTTGATCATTTAAATCTTGCAAGTATTGAAATGCTTGCGGAAAAAAGCAGCAATACTGCTCTGGTGTTCCCGACTGACCTTGAAAATTACATACCCGATTATGACTTGAAGCTTTACAGGATGAAAAATGATAACGGTTATGAAAGTAAAATAATTGGTGAATCGAAAATAATAAACGGAATTAAAGTAACATCTGTATTTGCGCAGCATTGGGGCGGCAGGTATGGAGTAGACGGCTATTTATGGGGTGATAATGCTTTTACAGGATACATAATTGAATACAACGGAATGACTGTTTATTTTGCCGGTGATACCGGGTATGATTCACTTAAGTTTAAACAACTGGGGCAGATGTTTAAAATTGATCTGGCGCTGATACCGATCGGTCCATGCGCTGATTGTAAACAATGCGGAACCTACAGTCATGTTTTCCCGCCGGATGCATACAGTATATATCAGGATATCAGAGCTAAGTGGATGATTCCGATTCATTACGGCACGCTGCACTTTGCGCAGGCCAACCCGATGGAGCCGGTATTTGCTTTCCGTGAAATAGTTAAAAGTAATAAAGCGGAAGAGAATGTGAGTATACTGAAAATAGGGGAACAGAAGATATTACTTCATAAGTAAAAAGCGAAAGTCCGCTTACATTGGTCAGCGGACCCTCAGGGGATAAAACGGGGGTAATTCAGAATTGTTAGATTAATTACTCTTATTATATTTTTTTCCAGTGTCCCGGGACCCATACAAGCTTACCGAATTTATTATGTTTATAGTGTCCTGCTACCCATATATTTTGGTCCGGGTTTGATCTTGCTTACAATTGTAACTGAATTGGTGCTGGCTAATATATTAGTTGTACCTGAAACACCACAAAAGATGAAAAAAACCGCTGAAATTGTTAATAATGTTAATTTAAGTGTTTTCATTTAAAACTCTCCTTTAGTCAATTTTAGTTATTAACTTCTATTGTATTTTAGACAGGAAGAATTCTAAATGGTTTAATGATGGAATACTATTAAAATTTGATAATGCAAAGGAAAAATAAGTGTTCCGCTTAGATCAGTCTATTTCTTAAATAGTTTTTTGAGCTTGATCGATAGATTTACTAAAATCAATGTTAACTGAACGTTCTGCCCGATCAGTTTTTCGGCTTCTTCAAGTTGCAGTACAATGTTGAATATGTCACTATCAGGAAAATTGCTGTTTAGTTTTCCAAGGCGATCCGCCAGGTCATAGTTTGTCAATAGTTCAGGTTCGGCTTCACCTGCAGCTTTAACTCTTAGCAGGTCGCGTATCCAAATATTTAAGAAAAACAAAAATTGCCGGGTTTTTTCCCTGTCATTCTTCGCTGAGATATTTCTGCAGATCGAAATTACCGTTGCAGGATCATTTTTTAACAATGATACAAGATATTCAAGCGCAGTAGTGCGCAATTCTTCAATTCCCAACTGAAGCAGGTCAATAGCCCTGCTATAGCTGCCAAAACACAGCCTAGCAGCAAGAGTTACCTGTTTTTCAGTGTAGCCACCATCTGTAAGTAACTTCTCAGCAATATCTTTCTCACGCAAAGCTTCAAAATGTAATCTCTGGCATCTGCCTATAATTGTCTGCGGAAGGGAATTAACCCTGGATGTTGTTAGAATTATCACGCTGTTCTTTGGCGGCTCTTCGAGTATTTTAAGAAGCGCATTTGAAGCTTCCTGTTTCATTTTATCCGCTTCTGAAACTATAAATACCTTTATCAATCCTGCGGGTGCAGAAAGATAAATTTTGCTTACAAGATCCCTGATGCTGTTTATCCTTATATTATTTGCACCTGAAATACTAATTCTGTGATAAGGGTCATCAGATTTCGCTGACATCTGCTCCATATACTCATCAAAATCAGCACCGGCAAGCTTATCAACCGGGTCCAAATCAGATTCATCAGTTTTGGATGCAGGCAGCGCGCAGATAAGCTTGAAATATTCGGAACGGAATGATGATATTTTTCTGCAGCTTGCGCATTTATCACACGCTTCATTTCCATTAACCAGATCAGTACAATTGATGAGTTTTGCAAACTCTATTGCTACTGCGTCTTTCCCGACTCCGTCAGTTCCTTCAAAAAGATAAGCGTGCCCGGTTTTATGACTTAAGAAAACCGATTTCAGATTTTCAATTACGTGCTGCTGTCCAATTATATTTTTCCACATAACAGAATAAATTCTTCAATTTTAAAATGCGTTACCTAAACCGAACTGAATGGCATATTTTTTATCTTTAAATATTCTTGAAGGCTCGTCCCATAACCATTTATTCCCATCCTCTGCCATCGGATCGTATAGCTTGAATCCAAGATCAATTCTAATTGGTCCAACAAATGTATCATACCTGATGCCAAAACCCGCAGCCAGCGCAATCTGGTTCAATTTAAACAATTTGCCGGTTTCCCATACGTTGCCGTAATCAAGGAATAATACTCCCCAAACAGGATACAGAATACTGCGTTGTGGGAAAGGTTTCCTTCTCCATTCAAGGCTTCCTTCCAGCAGGAATTTTCCTCCCTGCGATGGGTTATCCAGTATGCCGCCTTTTTGTCCGCCCCAGCCCCTTAAGCTGTTTCCGCCGCCCATATAATATTTATATAATGGGTCAACCGGCTGAATGTTTTCACCGCTTCCGTATTCAATAATGTCACCAATTTCAAAGTGGGTCGCAACTATTGAAGCCTGCCTTTCTCCGGAAATATCAAAATAGAAGCTGTTAACAGAGCCAAGTTTGACATATTGGGAATATTGAAGTCCCTTGTTGAATAATGACAGTAATCTTGGTAAAGCGCCTGCAGATTCAACAGACAAGGTATGATAAAAGCCTGTTGAAGGATTGAACAGGTTATTTGTGTTGTTGTGTACCAGGGTCAAACCAATAATACTGTTAACCAGAAACTCCTGTGTGCCTTCCGGAACAAATACAGAATCTTCAGTATCGAAATAAGTTCTTTTGGCTTTAGCCTTAATATAATCAAATGTAAGATCTGAAAAAGCATTATTGTAAAAAGTATAATCGGCAATATAATAAGTCAGTCTGAGCAGGTTTGTTGATACAAGATACTGCAGGTCTTCATTTAAATTTATCAGCGCAAGTTTTGGCGTTAAAGTTGCGGTGATATTATTGTTAAATAAAAACGGCTGGTATAAAGAAAGTCCGAATGAAAGTATGTTAACATCCGGCGAATTATACAATCCTTCTGCTGTTACGCTAAGCACCCTTCCGCCGCCAAAGAAGTCTTTATCTTTGTATTCAAGGTTTGCCCCGAGGTACAGCCTGTTTGTCTGGTAAGATGAAGTAATACCGGGTGTCAGTTCATATTTATTGTTAAGCGTAATATGTACATTGGTATTTATGAGCTTGCCCGGCTCTACGACTGAATCTACCAGCACTCTGCCAAGCTGAATAATTGCAAGTTTTGTAAAGTTACGCTCACTTTCAACCATTTTGCTCCTGTTGAATATATCACCCTCTTTGAACGCAAGTTCCCGCTCGACTACAAACTTGCCTATTTTGTATTTGTTATTATCAATGGTAATATCAACTTTACCAAATCTGTAAACATCCTGCGTGCCAATAAACCGCATCCTGATGAGTACCTTATCTTTGAATTCGGGTCTTTCCTGCATTTCCTCAGAGTATTTCCCGATGATAATTCCCCTTCGGGAGGAGTCAATTCTGCTTCTTACGGTATCAATTTGCGCAAAGAAGTACCCGTTATCCTGGAGTATATTAATTATCCTGTCTTTTTCGAGATTGATCCTGACCCTGTTGTATGGATTACCGGCTTCAATAAGCTGGTTGGAATATATTGAACTCTTAACTCCGTCGGATACTTTATCAAGCCCCTGCAGCCTGAATTCCTTTACAGTGTACTGAACATTTTCAATTATGGTGAATTTTATATCGACCTGGTCATCATCTATATTGTAAACAGTATTGGTATCTATTGCAACATCAAAAAAGCCATTATCAAAGTAAAATTTATTCAGCCTGCCAAGGTCTTCTTCAAGATTTATCCTGTTGAAGTACTTTTCACGCGGAAGCAGCATAATATCAAGCAGTGCCGCATCGCTGAACGATTCAGTTTTTTTGAAATTGAATTCTATATCACCTGTTTCTACTTTTTTTCCCTGTGCAAAAAACAGGTCAGTGCATATAACCAGCAGCAGTATGCAGAAATGGAGTATATTAACTGTAGGTTTTTTCAAATTAAAATAGAATATAAAAAACCCCGATGGCTCGGGGTTTGTAATATTTTTGAGCTTCAAAAATCAGAAATCTTTTTCTTCGTCATCGTAGAAAAAGTCTTCCTTGGTCGGATAGTCAAGCCAGATCTCTTCAATGCTTTCATAGGGCTCATCAGTGTCTTCAAGATCACGCAGGTTTTCGATAACTTCCTGTGGAGCGCCTGTTCTTAGTGCATAATCTATGAGCTCTGCTTTGTTAGCCGGCCATGGTGCATCGTCAAGGTAAGAAGCCAGTTCCAGAGTCCATACCATATATTACATCTCCTTTTGAATATAGTTTTTAATTTGTTTGTTCAAGTTGTAAAAAATCTGTAAAAAAGCAAAACTTATATAATTTCTAATCTCGTAATCTTGGATCAAGTGCATCTCTTAAGCCTTCACCAACCAGGTTATATGCAACCACGGTTAAAAATATCATGAAGCCCGGGAATACTGCAAGCCACCATGAACTGGTTGCGCCTCTTGCTTCAGATACCACTGAACCCCAGGTAACTTTTGTTGCGGCAACACCAAAACCTAAAAAGCTTAATCCCGCTTCGGATAAAATTGCACCTGCAATTTCAAATGAT
>JABFSP010000421.1 GCA_013140565.1 Ignavibacteria bacterium | reverse complement strand
GAAAATGATATTGATTAAATAACGAAGTTATTTAATCAACCTTGTTTCTAAGGCGGGTAAAATAAAGATACTATATCTTTTTTATTGAGCCTGTCCCGAACTTGAAGGGGCAGGCTTTTTTTAAAGGTTATTTAACTTTCAATGTAGTTTTGTTATATTATGGACATGAAACAATTCCGTTGTTTATTATATTGTATAATTGTTTTATCTGTAAGCTCAGTTTACTCTCAGCCTATAACCAGGTTTGCGGCAATTGGAGATTATGGCAGGTGGTATACCGAAGGCGAGGCGCTTGTTTCGCAATTGGTGCATAGCTGGAACCCTGATTTTATCATAACCCTTGGCGACAACAATTACGAATATGGCGCTGATTCCACCATTGACTCGAACATCGGGCAGTTTTACCATGACTATATTTTCCCCTACACCGGCAATTTCGGAGAAGGCTCGCCGTTCAACAGATTTTTTCCTTCACTTGGTAACCATGATTTTTACAGCGATACTGCCCGTACTTATCTGAATTATTTTGTACTTCCCGGAAATGAAAGATATTACGACTATATAAGAGGCAATTGTCATTTTTTCGTGATAAACAGCGACCCTATCGAACCTGATGGCAATACAGTAACATCTGTGCAGGCATTGTGGCTTAAAAATAAGCTGGCGCAATCAAACTCAAGATTTAAAATAGTATATTTTCATCACCCGCCGTTCTCATCGGGGCAGCATGGTAACAATGCCGATATGAACTGGAAGTTCAAACAGTGGGGAGCAACAGTGGTGTTATGCGGTCATGAACATAATTACGAAAGGCTTGTTGATAATACAGGCATGACATATTTTATCAACGGACTTGGAGGCAAAGATTGGCGTGAATTCGCAGCGATTGTGTCTGAAAGCAGGTTCAGGTTTACGGGCAATTACGGCGCAATGCTTGTTACAAGTTATCCCGATAGTTTAAACCTGAAATTCATCGCATATCCTGATTCCGTTAAGGATGATACTACAATAGTATTGCCGCCAATCGGCATTCAGCCAATTTCAGAGATTGCTTCTGAATTTAAACTTGAACAGAATTTTCCGAATCCTTTTAACCCGGTTACTCATTTGAGATTTCGGATTGCAGATTTCGGATTTGTAACACTGAATATTTATGATGTATCCGGAAGTATAATCGAATCAATGGTAAATCACTGGTTGCAACCGGGGACTTATGAAGTTCAATGGGATGCTTCTGTGTATTCCAGCGGGATTTATTTTTATTCATTAAGTTCATCTTATGGTACTATAACGAAAAAAATGATCCTGATCAAATAACCCGTATAGGGTATGAAAAGTTAATGATTATAGTATACAGGATTAGAACTTTTTCTGTTATATTCTCTTATTCCAATAATTAATTTATCGCAAATGAACGGATTTTTTCGCTTTTTCAAAGGGCTGAGAGATCTTTTTTTGGTTATACTTGTAGTTGTATCCGGTGTTTTGCTTTTTCAGGCAAATATTCCAGGGCACAACTTTGATGATAATAATCCAAATATAGAACAGCCTACAAGGGAGTCCTTTTCACATTTCAGACATAACCCAAACCAGATGCCAAGCATTGTTACAATTAATGATTTTGATAATTTCGATATTGGTATAGATAATTATGAGCAATACGGGTCATCGAATCCAAATAACCCGTTATGGATATTCTTCGGCGCTAATGCAAGCCCGCAGAATGCAAGAGGTACTACCAACGGAGGATTGAACTGGTATCTGATAAATCCCGGTTACCAGTCAGGAACGTGCTGCGACCCGTGGGCTGCACACACGGGAAGCGGTGTATTGATATATGCCTCCGGTGTATCAGGGCAGTATATTTACCGCTCAACCAACAACGGGCAAACATGGAGCTCGCCTGTACTTTCTGTAAATGGAATTGACAGGAACCATGTATCCGCTGAATATACCGGGACAGGGCCGTACGCAAATTATGTTTATGCGGCTATTACAGGTTCAGGAAGTACCGGACCGTTTGGAAGAAGTACAGATGCGGGTGTTACATGGGCAACAACTTTTACACCGGCTCAGACTTTGCCGGGGGTTTATATTGCAGTAGGACCCAATGGTTCAACTAACGGCGGTTGTGTAATGTATGTTACCAATACCGGAAGTGACCAGGCAAGAAATTATAATTTTTACCGTTCTACAAACGGGGGAGCTAACTTTACTTTAAGTTCAACTCAACAGTTTGCAAACCAGGTTGGTTTTTACAATTCCGCCGGCCGGCATACTATTAATAATGCAAGAACAGCACCACACCCGAAAATTGCAATGGATAACAGCAACGGACCTAACAGGGGAAGGCTTTACCTTGTTTATGCATCCAATGATCCGCCGGGTAACGGGAATAAACCTGATATCTGGCTCAGATCCTCAACGGATCAGGGTGTTACATGGGGTAGCGCTATCAGGGTAAATGATAATGCCAACCCTACATTAAGCGATCAGTGGTTCCCTGAGATCTGGTGTGAAGCTACTACGGGGAAGTTGTATATACACTGGTATGATGACAGGTCAAACCCTGCGAACTTTACCACGGATATTTACGCAACATACACAACTGATGGCGGAACTTCTTTTGCTCCGAATCAAAGGTTGACCAATCAGTCTTTTGTTTTTCCAAGTCCGGCATGTTCGCCAAATTCAAACTGCTACAGGGGTGACTATACTACAATAATGGCAAACAACCCCAAAGTTGGATACAGTGTATGGAGCGATCACCGGAACGGGACCGCTTTAAATATGGGCTCATATTTCCCTGATTTTGCAATGAGAGTTCAGCCAAATGCTTTTGGTATGAACGGAGTAAATGACAGCGCTTTCGTGTATGTCAGTATCCCCGCAGTTAAACTATATAGTGATACGGCTTTGTTTACAGCAACAGTTACAAATCCCCCGGGCACCGGTACGATTACGCTTGACCTGCTGAACAAAACAACAAATACTTTACAGAACAGACTGACTACTTTTCCTGATTCTCTGAGGTTAAGAATAAAAACTTCGGGTGGTGTACCAAGTGGTAATTATAATATAAGAGTTCAGGGCAACGGACCAAACGGAACTCCGGTTCATGAAAGATTCATAAACATCAATGTAGGTTTTGTCGGTATTTCAAACAACAATAACCAGATACCTGATAATTATTCTTTGCAGCAGAATTACCCTAATCCGTTTAATCCTTCAACAAACATTAGTTTTCAGCTGCCTGAAAATGGTTTGGTGAATATCAGCATTTACGATATAAACGGAAAACTTGTTGAAGAATTGGTAAATAGAAATTTATCGGCAGGAAATCATTTAATTGATTGGAACGCAATAGACTATCCAAGCGGAATTTACTTCTACAGAATTAATGCGGGTAGTTTTACTGACGTGAAGAAAATGATTTTGGTGAAGTAGTTATCATATTTACATAGATTTAATGAGCCTTTTATTGTTTACAATAGAAGGCTTTTCTATTTTTGAAGTATTAATTATATAATAGAATTAATCTAAAAACATTGATATTATTGAGTATCTAAATTTCATTATTATGAGAACTTTGATATTGGTTTCTACGGCAATTTTGTTCCTTACACACGTAACATTTTCACAGAACTGGTTTACAACAGGCGGCAATATGCAGCGCAGCGGAATTAGTGAGATTACTGGTCCAAATTCTGTGGCAAGCACTTATTGGACTGTAAACAGCACCAATAATACCGCATGGGGGAATTCAATATATTCATATGGCGATAAGTTTGTTACATCACGCATAGTGCTTTCACCATACACGGGCAGAATTGAACTGAGAAATATCAATACCGGCGCTTTAATTTGGGAAAAGATGATAAATTCGGCTTCCAGAATGTACGCGGTTGGTTTCACCGAAGATGCGGTATATGCACATGATTACAATTCAGCAACTTTATACGCGCTCAATACTACAGATGGTTCGGTTAAATGGTCTATTGCTTCTGATATGTTTCCGGGCAATACCGGATTGCTTTTTGCTTGTGACGGGGACCCGATAGATAAGGGCAGAAGGATAAATAAACATACAGGCATTGCCAGGTGGACGAATAATTATATTATTCCGGTGGGACCTGATGGAGGTTTCTGTATTTACGGAAATACGTATTATCACTGGACGGGCTCGATTGTAACCCCCAAAAAACTAATTGCAATTGATGTTAATACCGGCGTTACAAAATATACATCGGCTGACCTTCCCGGAGACGGCGACCAGGAAAATGATCTGTGTATCGGGCCAAATGGTACAATTTATATATGCAGGGATGGCGGATCGCTGTACGCATTCCAGGATAATGGTTCGGCTTTTGTGCAATTATGGAGTCACAACCCGGGTTACGTTGTTAAGGGTGTTGGTAGAGATGGCTCATTATACGCGTCAAATATCAACGACCCATCGCAGTTTGCAAACAGCAATGTATACCGGTTGGATCCTGCTAACGGAAATATTCTTGATTCCGCGCAAATCAGAACGCCGCTGGCTTATATGTCGGTTGGGGCAGATTCAACAATAATAGTAACCACCGCTGAAACCGGTAACGGCAGATATGTTGCGTTCACGCCAAATCTGCAAACCGTTAAATGGACTTTGAACGTGCCATACAACTATTACAGCGGCTCAAATCTTGGGCAAAACGGTATTTTTATTGCAGCGGGCGCGGGAACGGAAATTAAAGCTTACAAAACAAATTACACAATTAAACCCGTTGCCGATTTTAAGGCAAGTAAAACACTTGTAAACATGACTGAACCAATTTCATTTTCAGATCAGTCATCTTACAATCCAACTTCATGGTCATGGCAGTTCCTGGGTTCGAATACACCAAGCTCAACGCAGCAGAATCCCGCAAACATTACATACAGCTCACCCGGTATATACCAGGTTACGCTGGTATCATCAAATGCTTTTGGCAGTGATACGCTCATAAAAACCTGTTATATAAATGTGCAGAATGAAACAGGGATAAGCATTATAGGAAATGAGATTCCAGATAAATTCAGTTTAAGTCAGAATTATCCAAACCCGTTCAACCCGGTTACAAAAATCAGATTTCAAATTCCCCTCATGAGAGGGGTGTCCGAAGGACGTGGTGTGTCATTGAATATATACAACACTCTTGGCGAAAAAATATCTGAACTGGTAAACTCAAACTTGATACCCGGCTCTTATGAGGCAGAATGGGATGCTTCGGCATATTCAAGCGGAATTTATTTCTACACTCTCATTAGCGGTGATTTTAAAGAAACTAAAAAGATGTTGATGATCAAGTAACAAAGTTACTTGATCTGAAATCCCGATATATCGGGACAAAAACTAAAATAATTAAAATGAAAAAAATAATACTCATACTTTTAATTCCCTTTTTCACTTATTCACAGGGTTGGTTCATTCAAACAACTTTCAGCCCGGCGCAGTCATTGCAAAGTGTAAGGTTTTATGACCAGAACACGGGTTATACAACCGCTCCATTATATAACGGCTCAAATTTCAACATTCACAAAACCACCAATGCAGGGGCTAACTGGTCAGATCAAAATTCAGGTTACACCTCAATGCGGTTCATGGCAATATGGATACAGCATCCCGATACTGTTTATATGAGCGGAAACGACGGAATAATTATCAGAACTGTAAACGGCGGAACCAACTGGATTACGGTTAATTCAGAATCGACACTGCAATTGTGGGGACTGTATTTTGTAAATAGTTTGACCGGGTTTACCTCAGGCTCAACAGGCAGGATAATGAAGACTACCAATGCCGGCTCAAACTGGTTTATCATTACATCACCTACACAGACCTCACTGAATTCAATTTATTTTATAAATGAAAATACCGGATTTATTTCAGGATACGCAATTGCGTTAAAAACTACAAACCAGGGCGCAAGCTGGGTTAATATGAACGCGCCGTTTATAAGCGGATTTGAAAATTTCAGAGAGATATATTTCTTCAATGAAAATCTTGGGTTGTATGTATCAGATGCCGGCAGAGTGGTTAAAACAACAAACAGCGGCGCAACATGGAATCTCATGAATTCAGGAACTACACAATCATTATTCGGTGTAAAATTCATAGATGCTTCAACAGGTTATGCATGCGGAAATACAGGGGCGATAATAAGAACTACTGATGGCGGTGAGAACTGGACAACTCAGACATCTCCACTCAGCGAAATACTGACCGATATCTGGTTCACAAATGCCAATACAGGATACATTTCATCATGGTCGGGTAAAATACTTAAAACTACAAATGGCGGTATAACTTTTATTGAACCGGTAAGCAGTGAGATTCCCGAAAAATTTTCGCTTGAGCAGAATTATCCCAACCCGTTCAACCCTGTAACCAAATTTAAATTCAGCATTCCTGTTTCGGGGAATGTTGTATTGAAAATATTCGATGTATCAGGCAGGGAAGTTACAGAACTTGTAAATAAACCTATGCAGGCAGGAACATACGAAGCAGATTGGGATGCCTCGGTCCATTCTAGTGGAGTTTATTTCTATACTATAATATCAGGTGATTTCACTCAAACAAGGAAAATGGTTTTGATCAAATAAATTATCAAATTTCGCATATTTTTAAGCCACTCAGTTTTATATTGAGTGGCTTTTTTACTGATTTTAATTTACTATTGATTTTGTTCACATATACCCTGAAAGAGTTATATGCATCAATGATTTGGTTAGCTATTTTAGGTTAAGAAGGGGGTCTAGAAATGATGAAATTTCTAATTTTTTCGATAATAGCAACATTTACTCTTAGCATACATGCCCAAAACTGGGTTCCGGCCGGAATAGTAACTAATCCCGGTACAAGACCAAGCATTAGTGTCGCGAGCATGAACTCAGTTTATATTGCCGATGGAAGCCAAAATGCTCCGAAAGTATTCAGGACAACAAACGGTGGGTTAAACTGGCTGACTGTACAAGTGAGTGGAATAGCCAATGAATTGTATTGTGTATGGGCAATAAACGATAATCTTGCATTTGTTGGCGAAGGATACGTTAACGGAAGCGCCAGTCTTTATAAAACCACAAATGCCGGCGTTAACTGGACACCGATATTAACTACCGGGTCAAATAACGGTCATTTTACCGGACTTGCGTTTACAAAGTTAAACGGAAATCTTTTTGCTCTGGCAATTGCAGAAAAAGTTTACAGGAGTTCTAATTCAGGAGTTAACTGGGTAGAACTTAGTGCAGGTGTAACGGGTGTATCCAATGCGCAGAATTCACTTATGATCGTTGACAACGATTTTTACGGCTTCGGCTTGAATAACGGAGCAGCAAGGATCAGGCTGACCACAAATAACTCTGCTACCTGGACAACTCAGCAAATAAGTGTCTCCGGTAATTATACTTCAGCAATTGCATTCCATTCAAATAAATTATACGGCGTAGCCGCAACATCAACATCACTTCCAATGATCTCCAGGACCACGGACGGCGGAGTAACATGGAACAGCGTTGATATTGGCAGTGGAGTGACAGGTACATGTTATTTAGTATGGGTTCCGGCAACCCCCGTAGTATACATTTTGGGTGAAAACGGCGGAATTAAAAGAAGTACCAACAATGGATTGACATGGGTAACCACACCAACCCCGGGTGTAACAAACTTAACGCATTTCGATTTTGCACATTCAGGTATGGTTGTTTACGGTTATGCAGTATCATCAAATGGTAATGTGATCAAACTTACCGATACTCTGAATATCCTGACAGGTATTAATAGTAATAATAATGTTCCCAATAGCTTTTCTCTTGAACAAAATTATCCCAATCCGTTCAATCCATCAACACTGATCAAATATTCGCTTGCTGAAAATACAAGCGTGAGACTCTCGGTCTATGATGTATTGGGCAGAGAGGTAGCTGTACCTGTAAATGAATTTAAAACGGCAGGCAGTTATGAAATATCTTTTAACGGAGATAATTTAAGTACGGGTGTTTATTATTACAGAATTGATGCTGGAAGTTTTACAGAAACAAAAAAAATGCTTATGATCAAATAAGAGAAATAATTATAAATATTATCTAATTTTTATAAAAGCGGCTTATCACCGCTTTTTTTATGCACATTCTGCATTTACGAAGCCCTTACAGCGCTTAAAAAAATAGTGCCAAATATCCATCCGGTTACCAACAGCCAGTAAGAAAACGTTAAGAACATGCTTACAATAATTGCTTTCCATAGCGTTTTATGATATACTTTCCGTACCGCTATTAAAAGGTAGAACACGGGAACAAAATACCACCAGAAAAAGACAAAGGCCTCACCAAGTCCCTGGCAGATTACCCCAAGCAAAAAACACCAGAGAGTAAACGTAAAGAAGTGCAGCGTGAAAACAATATGCTCTGAATAGAAATATTTTTTAGGCAGGTACACAATTTTCAGAATAAATGAAAATATCAGCATTATGAAAAATATGTAAAGCGTGATATTATCATTGAATTGATCATTAAATTCTTCTACAAAGAGTTCATGTGATTTCCCGCTGTTACTTTCTTCTTCAATTATGAATTCTTTCATAAAATTATCTTCGCCGCCTTCTGTCACAAGAGACTTGTACTGGTCTGGGTCGCTTTTTATCATAATGAAAAACAATATAAAGGAGGTAAAAAGGAACATTTTTAATGGAGAAATGTATCGTTTATGCCGACCTGAAATATATTCATGAGTAAGGTAACCGGGTTTTAGGAACAGGTATTTAATGGATTGGAAAAAGCGGGAATCCCAGGTGAATAATTCCTCAAAAAAATGACTAATAATGGCAAACACCGATTTATCAAAAGCGGCTACGCCGCTTTGACCGCAATTATCACAATAATTGCCTTTCAGGTCCGCCCCGCAATTTTGACATATATGTTTAATATTTTCAGTCAGATCATTCATTTTCAGCAAAATACAAAGATTATTTTTCTATAAACACGTAATTACCCGTAATTAATAATTTCTGGAATTTGCATTGTTTAGAGGGCATTATTTTGTTAAGTTTTATCAATTTATTTCACCTTGTTATGAAAAAATTCATATTTTCCTTTCTAATTCTATCCATCTCCGCTTTGAATATCTGTGCCCAGCAGGGCTGGTTTTGGCAAAATCCGCTGCCGCAGGGGAATTATCTTAATACTATTATATTTACAGATCAAAATACCAGTTATTGCACCGGATATAATGGGATGATCCTTAAATCTACCAATGCCGGGCTGAATTATTTTATATTAGAAAACAATATAACGGAAAATCTGACATCTATCTATTTCAGAGATAATATTACAGGGTATTTGGGAACTGACAACGGTATAGTATACAAGACAACTAACGGCGGAAGTAATTTTACCGGAACCTATACAGGTGTTCCTGATATGATAACCTCAATGATATTTGTGAACGAACAAACAGGTATTATAGTTAGCAGATATGAAAATTCACGTTCTAAGGTTCTTAAAACTACTAATGCAGGTTTAAATTGGAGTTATACATCCGGTATTCCTGATTCAGCTTGTATATATAATATAGCGGTAGCCTCTGAAAATGTTTTGTATTGTTGCGGTGAAAGAATTCAGTCACAGTTTGCCAGGCTATACAGGTCATCTGACCAGGGCTCTAACTGGGAATTTGTCCCTGTTTCACTAAACGGCGGTTTATGTGGTGTTTATTTTCTGAACGAACAAACCGGGTTCGTTAGTCAGTTCAGGTATGGACGCAAATTTTTCAGAACTACTAACGGCTGTAATAGCTGGGATACTTTGGGAAGTTATGCTCCTGAAGAATTCAGTTTTTTAAATGGTCAGACTGGTTACGCTTATGGTTATTATACAAATGGAATTGTATATAAGACAACAAACACCGGTTTGAACTGGGAATCAACCGGAAATACAGTTTCGGGTATTGGTAGTGTCTATTTCAGAAGCATTAATGATTGGTTTAAAGTCGGAGGAAGTGGTATATTCTCAACAAGCAATTCAGGTTTAAACTGGAATGAAATCAGCAGCGGTTTTAGCGATTACTTAGATGATATCGTTTTCGTAAATCCAAATACCGGTTTTATTGCATCTATTAACGGCAAAGTATATAAAACCAGTAATTCCGGTAACAACTGGATAGGGTACACTGCCGATAATAATGGGATTAACTGTATAGATTTTATAAATGAAAATACCGGGTTCGCAGGTGCAAATTGGTCGCATATAGCAAAAACAACTAATAGCGGAATTAACTGGCAGGCTTTTGTTATTGATTCACTTTTAGGTTCGGCTGTCCACGGAATATCTTTCCCATCACTTGATACAGGTTACGCAGTATCCAAAAACGGGCATAATTTAAAAACAGTTAACGGCGGTTTAACCTGGCAGGTTAATAGACTTCCACTAACTTTATATTTTGAAGACGTTCAGTTTCTGAATAATAATACCGGCTATTGTGCAGGTCGTGAAGACAGGGGTGTAATAAGGAAAACCGTTAACGGAGGTTTAAACTGGATAACTTATAATTTTGATTCAGTGTTTTATTTTACTGACCTTCATTTTGTGAATACAGAACTGGGCTTTGCTGTTGGCAACAAAGTTTATAATATTGGATTCATTGTAAGAACTACCAATGGAGGCATTAGCTGGGATCAGACGATCCTGCCGGATACTTATCTGCTTTCCAGTGTTTACTTTGTAAATGAAAGTGTTGGTTACGCCGGCGCTGAGGGGGTTTCTTACAAAACCACAAATGGAGGAAATAACTGGTTCAGTATCAGAACTAAATCTCCTGACCTGCATGGTATTTACTTCATAAATGAAAATACCGGGTATGCCGTCGGTTCAAACGGCACAATCATCAAAACCACAAATGGAGGCGGTGAGCCAATCGGTATTGAACCAATCAGCAATATTATTCCTAATGAATTCAGATTATACCAAAATTATCCAAACCCGTTTAATCCTGTAACTAAAATAAAATTTTCAATTCCCATGAGTTCTCAGTCAGATGTCGTGAATATTTTTATCTACGATGTAACAGGAAGGGAAGTTGATAGCTATCCATTGGGCAACCTAAAAGCGGGTATATATAGTATAGAGTTTGACGGAACAGATTTGGCAAGCGGAGTTTATTTCTGCCAATTAGCTTCCGGTAGGTTTATTCAGACAATTAAACTGATTCTCTTGAAATAGCAGTTAACTATTATGAAAAAATTCATATTTTCCTTTCTCCTTCTATCCATCGCCGCTTTGAATATTTATGCCCAGCAGGGCTGGTTCTGGCTTAATCCATTGCCACAAGGGAATTATTTAAGTTATGTAAATTTCTGGGGTAATAATGGATTGATTATCGGAAATGGCGGCAATTTACTTAAATCGACCAATCTTGGAAACAACTGGATAATATTCAATAATAGTGCATACAACATAGCGTATCAGGCTTTTGTATTCGATCAGAATACTTATAGTATTGCTGTGGAAAACAACCGTTTATTGAAAACTACGAATGGAGGGAATAACTGGTTTAGCAGTTCGTATATTTCGGGTGAATACCCCAATTTGTTTTTTGTAAATATGCAAACTGGTTATGCTGTTTACAATAATTTTTACACTTACTCTTATCCATTTAAATTATACAAAACAACAAATGGAGGAGTTAACTGGTCTTTAAATTTATCAGATACATCTGCTGTCATGAGAACCATAATTTTCCCGGATGAAAATACTGGATACATTACAGGCTCAAAAGGCATTTGGTCTGATTCAGTTTTAATATATAAAACAACAAATGCCGGGGTTGTATGGTATCCCATTAATACGGGATTAAATTATGAAGTCAGGAGTTCGTATTTCACAAACGGAAATACGGGTTACCTGGGATGCCATAACGGTATAATTTTGAAAACAACAAACGGAGGAATAAACTGGCAAAATATGGGAAGTCAAGGAAACTCAATTTCAAAAATTCATTTTATAAATTCTAATACTGGATTTATTAACAGCCAATTAAATACAAAAAAAACTACAAACGCCGGTTTAAACTGGGTGAACATTATTATACCTGAAATTAATTTTTATTATGATGGAATTAGTAATTATGTTTCCGTAGGAGGTAACGGCGGAATCAGTAAATCAAGTAATAATGGTTTGAACTGGATTAATTACTCAAGCTCAATACATAATGGATATTGTAACGATATCGAAACTGTAAACCAAAACATCTGTTTCGTGGCATGTGATGGCATTATTTTGAAATCTTCAAATGGCGGCCAAAACTGGAGCAAATATGAAAATCATAATATGGCAACTTATAGTTCAATCTTTTTCTTAAATGAGTTAACTGGGTATGCTGGAGGATTATTTTCAACAAACGGTTATACCAATATTCAAAAAACTACTAACAGTGGAGAAAATTGGTTTGATGTGAATGCACAGAATGTAATTAATATATATAATATTTTTTTTCCAACAACACAAACCGGTTATGCCGCAACAAAATGGGGTTCGTTTTTCAAGTCGACAGATTCTGGCTTGAATTGGTTCCAAACAGGTTCATTTGATCTATTTGACCAGGGTGGTTTATTTTTTATTGATGAAAATACCGGCTACTCGGCGGGTCATAGTTATTCTTCATTCGGTCATATCAGAAAAACTACAAATGGAGGTATAAACTGGACCGAAACAAATGTTGATTCAATTGATATGTTAAATGATATTAAATTTCTAAATTCCTTTACTGGTTTTACATGCGGTTATTATATCTCACAGGAAATGAATAATGGGGCAGTAGGGATAACAACTGACCAGGGTATTACATGGAGCTTTCAGAATCTTCCGGTTGGTAAAATTTTTGAGTTAAGTATTGCTGACAGTAATACCGTATATGCTTGTTGTGAAAATGGCAAAATTCTTAAATCAACTGATGTCGGTCAGAACTGGCAGGTCTATCAATCATGTTATTCTGATTATATAGTAAGTTTAGATTTCATCAACCAGAATACTGGCTATGCCGTAGGCTATTGGGGTACAATCATCAAAACCACAGACGGCGGCGGGTCTCCTATAGGTATTGAACCAATTAGTAACATTGTTCCTGGTGAATTCAGATTATTCCAAAATTATCCAAACCCGTTCAACCCGGTAACTAAGATAAAATTTTCAATTCCTGTGAGTTCTCAATCAGATGTCGTGAATATTTTTATCTACGATGTTACAGGAAGGGAAGTCAGAAACTATCCGTTGGGTAATCTGAAAGCGGGTATATATAGTATAGATTTTGACGGAACAGAATTGGCAAGCGGAGTTTACTTCTGCCAATTAGCTAGTGGAGTATATTTACAAACAAAGAAGATGGTGCTGATAAAATAGCATTTTGTAAAGTATTGAAATACTAACATTTCGGATGCTAAATTTGATTTCATAAAATCTGATTTTACATGAAAAATTCTCATTTTATACCGAACTTATCCCTTTTTTCACACCGATAAAATCTTTATAATTGTGATTACCTAGCCACCAATATCTGGTTTTTTCGCCTTTTTTGAAGAAAAAACCTATTTAAATTGAAATAAGTTTTAAGGTGATTTTTTAATTGAATTCAGTTCTAAATCTATAATTATGTCAATAAAAGTAAGCAATTTAACGAAATACTACGGTGATTATCTTGCCGTCGATAATATGTCGTTCGAAGCAAAAAAAGGAGAGATCCTTGGATTTTTGGGACCAAACGGTGCCGGTAAATCCACAACAATGAAGATAATTACAACATTTCTTCCACCTACATCAGGAACAGTAGAAGTTGACGGTTTTGATGTAGAGGATAAATCACTTAGCGTGAGGAAAAAGCTGGGTTATCTGCCTGAGCTTAACCCGCTTTATTATGATATGACTCCGGTCGATTACCTCGATTTTATAGCTAAACTCGATGGGATCCCCGCAGGTGAAATCAAGAAAAAGCGCGAAGAAATGATGAGGGTATGCGGACTTGATTCAGTACGCAAGAAAGATATCGGAACACTTTCAAAAGGTTTTAAACAGCGCGTTGGTCTTGCTCAGGCTATGATAAACAATCCCGATGTGCTCATACTTGATGAACCAACCTCAGGTCTTGATCCGAACCAGATAATCGAGATAAGGAATCTTATCAAAAAACTTGGCAAAGAAAAAACAGTAGTGCTCTCAACTCATATTCTTTCAGAGGTTACTGCCACATGTAACAGAGTTATAATTATTAATAAGGGCAAGATAGTTGCAAACGGAACCCCCGAAGAGCTTCAGGCAAAATCAAAAGGGCAGAGCCTAGTAACACTTGAAGTTAAAAATAACTGCGATAAAAACGCTCTTTCAGGCGCGCTGAAAGATATACGCAATGTAAATAAAGTCGAATTTGTAAAAGATAACGGTGATACATTCCTCTTTAATATTTACGGAGAGCATGGCGCAGACTTAAGAGAAGTAATTTCAAACAAAGTAATGCAGCAGAAAGCTACAGTTCTTTCGATGCAGACAAAACATTCATCATTAGAAGATATATTCAGGGAGTTAACAAAGTAATAGTATGAATACACAGAATATAAAAACAATTTTTTCAAAAGAGCTCAAATCGTATTTTAATTCCCCGATAGCCTACATTGTTATGATAGTTTTCATGGCGATTTCGGGATTTTTGTTCACAATGAGCTTCTTCCAGATAAATATCGCTTCAATGCGTGAATTCTTCGGAAGCTTTTTTATCCAGCTGGTATTGTTCGTGGTTTTTATTCCCGCAATAACAATGCGCAGCTTTTCTGAAGAAAGGAAACAGGGTACTTTAGAGCTGCTGTTGACCAAGCCTATTACTGATATTGAGCTTATATTGGGCAAGTATCTCTCAGCGCTCACATTGATAGTAATAACACTTTCACCAACCATATTGTATTTCATTATCATTAAGATGATTGGACCCATTGAATTCTGGCCGTTCCTTACCAGCCTTTTAGGTTACATTTTAATGAGCGCGTTTTTTATTGGTGTTGGTGTATTTGTATCATCACTCACAGAAAACCAGATAATAGCGTTTATTGTAAGTGTACTTATCTGTCTTTCATTTTTTCTTTTCGGTAAGCTTTTGATCGTTTTCCCGACCTCAGTGGTTTCATTCTTTGAATACCTGACTACTGATTATCATTTAAGCAATATTTCAAGAGGAGTGATTGATTCACGTGTTCTTATTTATTACTTCTCTATGATATTCTTTACTATATTTTTGACAAAGGTATCTCTCGAAAGCAGAAAGTGGTAATTGGTTCATTTTGTAAACGGTAAAACAGGTTTAATAAAAAATAAATATAAAGCATTTTAATATACACATATGGCAGAAGAATTAGAAAATAAAGACGAACTGCAAAATGAAGAGGAAGTAACCGAAGAGTCTTCCGAAGAAATTGAGCAGGATGAAAGACTTGCCAGCAGGAAAAAGAAAACTGAATCCAGAAGACGCCAGGCAATATTAAGCGTTCTGCTTGTTGCAGGTATCCTTGTGGTTTTGAATGTAATTGCTGTTAAGGTATTTTTCCGCTGGGATCTGACTCCAAATAAGATCTATACACTTTCTGATGCAAGTAAATCAATAGTCTCAAGGCTTGATGATAAGCTTGTTGTGAAGGCGTATTTTACGGATAACCTTCCGGCGCCGTACAACAATAACCGCAGGTACTTGCAGGAATTACTTGATGATTACCGCAATGCCTCTGACGGCAAGATTACCTACGAGATAATCAGTCCAAGTGACCAGGATGAGCTTGAAAAAGAAGCCCAGAAATACGGAATTCAGCCTGTACAGGTGCAAACCGTTAAGAATGACAGGGCTGAAGCTTTGAAGGCTTATATGGGTATGGTACTGCTTTTCGGCGGTAAACAGGAAGCAATTCCATTTATAGGCAGCACTGAAAATCTTGAATACGAAATTACGGGTGTTATAAACAGGCTTACGCAACCTGAGCTTAAGAAGATCGGTATCTTATCAGGTAACGGTATGCCCGGTGTTGAAAAGATAAGCAAGGTTAACCAGTACTTAACGAAGTTCTACAATGTTACAAATGTTGACGCATCAAAAAATAATCCTATCCCGGCAGATATTAAAACACTTATAGTGTTTACGCCAAAAGCTCCTCAGCAGCAGCAGCAAATGGGGCAGCAGCAGGCACCTCCTCCGGTTGTTCCTGAGAACGTGAAATTTGCGATTGACCAGTACATTATGAACGGCGGCAGAGTCGTTTTCATGATGAGCAGGGTAAGTGTTGCTTCACAGCAGCAGTTCCAGATCGCACAGGTAACGAATACTGGGCTTGAAGACCTGCTTGAAAATTATGGCGTTAAACTGAACAATACTATAATCACAGATAAAGAGTGCGCATTTGTACAGGTTCCTGTTCAGCAGGGTCCGCTGCAGATGTATACCCAGATACCATTTCCGTATTATCCAAAAATTGTAAATATAAACCGTGATATACCGTCATTTGCCAATATTGGCCAGGTATTTCTTGGTTTTACATCTGATATTGATCTGAATTTTGCAGGAACAAAAGGAATAAAAAGTATCCCGCTGTTAACAACATCACCTAAAACTGGCGTAGCAAATGAGTTTGCTATAGTACAGGCATCGGGTCAAATGTTACCTGATACAATGTTCAAAGCAAAGGACCTTAGTGTTGGTGCAATTTATGAGGGTGTGTTCAAGAGTTTCTATAACGGTAAACCGGTTCCTGCAGATACGATGGCGGGTTCATCACCTGTACAAACAACCATAAAACCTGAGAGCCCTGCCGGCAAGATGATAGTGCTCGGCAACGGTGATTTCCCTCAGGATGATTTCCGCGGACCTGATGAGAGCCTTCTTTTCTTCGCCAACATGATAGATTATATGAGCGACGATGCAGGTCTGTCTGCGATCAGGATGAAGGACTCAAATCCAAAGCCGCTTGATTCGATTGAAGACAGTACAAAATCGATCGTAAAATACGGAATGCTTGCCGGTCCGCCGGTACTTGTTCTCCTTTATGGATTACTCCGCTGGAGAAAGAAAAAAGCAGCCAGAAGCTGATATAAGTATCAGTTCAGTTATTTAATTTAATAAGTTTAAAAAAAAGTTAAGATATAACCAAAGCAGTTTATGAATAAAACAATTAAAATTTTACTTGCTGTATTTGCAGTGCTCATTGCCGTCTATTTCCTTTTTTTCAGGTCAAGCGAAAAAGTATCGACTGAAAAAATAGATGCAAAGATGTTCGTTGCAGATTCATCCAAGATAGATAAGATAGAAATAGTTAAGAACAGCGAAACTGTTGTACTTGAAAAAGTTAATAACCAGTGGAAGCTTACAAAACCTATCGACTATCCCGCAGATACAACCAATATTTACCTGATGCTTAGTGACCTGAAGAACTTCACTCTTGAGAGTGTCGCTTCTGAAAATCCGGCCAAATTCAACGGGTATCTTGATTCTGTGAATAACGCGAAGATCACCACTTACCAGGAAGGCAAACCGCTTGGTACATTCATCCTGGGTAAAACGCAGGCTAATGATAATTCATATATTAAAAAGCCTGAAGAAAACAGGATACTGCTGGCATCCAACCTGACTGCGGCTTTATTTACCAAGTCTTCAAAGGATTACAGGAATAAATTCATGTTTGCAATTCCCACTTTTGCCGTGAGCAGCGTTTCATTTAAATCAACAGATTCAAATAACGTTGATATGACTGTATCAAAATCAGGCGATAATAAATGGGTAATTGGCGGTGATTCAGTTTCCTCTTCAGTAATGGAAGGATTTTTGAATATTCTCGCGAACTTCAACACAGATGATTTTAAAGATACTGTAATGACAACTTTCCCTGTTCCGGTTTATACAGTTACTGTTAACACTACTTCGGGACAGCCAACAGTAATTAACCTGTATAAAGAGCCGGTTACTGATCCAAACGGAGTACAATCATACATAGTGCAGGTAAGCGGAAATAACCAGTTGTTCAGGTTATTTGGCGCACTGGCAACACAGTTAATGAAGAAGAGATCTGACTTTATTCCATCGGCACCTAAACCCCCGGGAAAATAATCTAAAGTATATAATTAAAAAGACCTGCTTAATTTAAGCGGGTCTTTTTTTATACCATACACTTTATAACTTTTATGCTGTCTTCCTGGTAAAGGAAATTAACGCAGCAAACGCCGCCAAATAACACACAGCCCCTGTCCAGTAAGATGCCGAAATGCCGTAATTCATAGCTATTATTATGGATAATACAGTTGCAAGTACACTCATAACACCGTTTATGCCCCATAACCACGGCGTAATGCCGGGTGATCTCTCGCCGGCCAGCTTCATACCGGCAGGAAATGCCATTCCTAAGAACAAACCCATCGGGAATAATGTGAGCACAGAAACGAGTATCCTTACTTCTGTGGATTGCTCCCTGAAAGCTTCAATTATAAATGGTGTAAAAATTCCGAATAATACCAGTGTTATCATCAAAAGAATAAATCTCAGTTTGCTGCCTGAGGCAAAATTTGGTTTATCAGCCCCGCTGAAATAACTTCCTATTCCGCTTGAAAGAAGCATTGTAAACAATGCAGCCGCTAGACTGTAAGTAGGATGTCCCAGGAATATATTAAGCCTCTGTATCTGCGATATTTCAATCAGCATAAAACCAAGCCCAATAGCAATGAAAAATATAAAAAATCCTGATGTACCTTTGAGTTTTACTTTTTTAGCGGTTATCTTTAAAGGGATAACTATACACAAGAAAGATAATACTGACATTGTTCCCGCAAGCGTAAGCAAAATAAATATAGCTTTGGCGTTAAAACCCATGTCCCACATGTTCCACATCTGCGTATTTGGCAGGTCAGTAAAATTCATATAATGGAAAAAGAACGGTTTATCATCGCTTGGTGATGTAATATCAAGCGGGAAATTTTTATTTAGATCACCCCTTAAATTTTCATTTGTGAGTTTTACAAAAATAGAATCAGCGGCACGCTGAGGTGATATTATATCTTCAAACTCAAATGTTTTGCAAAGGCTGTCAACCATTTTCATATCTTTGCTGCTGAACGGTGATCTGCTTATAAGCAGTGTACCTGTACCGCTGCGGTCTTCAATTCTTTCCTGTTGCTGGCATTTTATGAGCATTACGTGGCTGCGGGTATCTTTTATGCCTGATTCTATAAGTGCATCTGCGGTAATATTCATCAGCCTGTAATGTTCTATAGGCTTAGCGCGGTAGAACCTTGTTACGGTCAGTATGCCGTCCGGTTTCAGTCTGCTGAAAAGCAGCTTCCAGGTTTCTGTTGTATATAGTGCGTTTTCCGTCAGAACAAATGCGCCTGATGCGGCAGCAGACCAGTTATCAATTACCGAGACCTGTATTATATCAAACTTCCTTGCGGTGTCCATCCGCTGAATATAACTGCGGGCTTCATCGCCAACAAACTCAACATTCGGGTATTTATCCAGATGACCCGTAAAATTACCAAAGTCATTATTGATGGCGCTTATCATATCCTTATTTATCTCTATTCCAAGAATATTTTTCTGTCCGAATGCAAGCGAAGAAAGCACATCGCGCCCTGCGCCGCTGCCAATTATCATTATATCGCCCTGTGGCCTTAAATACTGCGCCAGATTTGAAACATCATATTTAAGATGAGAAAGTTCAGATGTATCACCGTTAAAATGAGAAAGTACTGTTGTAGAATGCGCGTCGATATTCAGCATTAGCTGCCTTATTTTGCGGGAGCGGTCATACTTGTTACTTAAGCCCCAGCCAAAGGGTGTTTCATATTTGGTTGAGTCACCATCAATGCTTACACGGCTGAACGAATTCCACTTTTCATACAGCGGCTTTTCGGCCCACTCACCGCGCACCCAAAATAACCTCAGGAGCGGTTCATGTTTCTGAACAAGTACTGTATGAAAGACCGAAAAGACAAGTATTACAAGAGAAAAGACAACAATACCTTTGCCCATTGAAGATTTGATCTCTGAATTTCTGTTAAACGAATAAGCTGCCGCCGCAGAAAACAGAGCAGTTATAAATACGCCCGTGGGTCCGCCTGAAACATTAAGCACCACAACAACTAGAATACAGCCCAGAGAAGCGCCGATAAGATCAGCGGCGTAAAGCTTATTTACCGACTTTGGAAACCTTGTCAGCAGAAGAGATACACAAATGCCGCTGAACACGAACGGAACAGAAATTTCGGCGTAAGTAAAGGCGGTTACCGCCATTCCGAACAGTGACATTCCATGTATGAACGGAATGAACAGATGTATCAGAAAACTTAGCAGTGTAGCCAGGCTGAAATACAGCGCCTGTTTAGTTAGAATTGAGTTTATTTTTTCCTGGGGGAATTTTTGCGGGAAGATATATACAATTATCGCTCCAACTGTCATTCCGAACATTGCAAGCGATACAGCCATGAACGCAAAATGGTAGCCCATTGTGACGCTGAATATACGCGTAAGCAGTATTTCATACATTAAGGTTGAAAGCGCTACAAGGAATATTCCGATATAATTGCCTTTTGAGACCTGGAGCTGATTTTGGGCTGAATTCATTAAATTTCTATAATTTAAAGCCCAAAATATAACGGAGTTACATCAATTTAAATGTAAAAATTTATGAAACTCGGGCTTACTTCAGCACCACTATCTTTTTGGTTTGGGCAAATTCATTTGTTATGAGTGAATAAAAATACACACCGCTTGGAATATTTTCAGCATTCCATTCAACTTCGTAAATGCCGGGTTTGAGATTTTCGTTAACAAGGACAGCTATTTCTTTGCCGAGTACGTCGTAAATTCTCAGGGATACGACCCACCGGGTCGTTTCTACAAAAGCGGGAATACTGAATCCAATTTTTGTCATTGGATTAAACGGGTTGGGGTAATTCTGGAATAACTCAAATCTTTGGGGAATTTCAGTGCTTATCGGTTCAATTCCAATGGGAATGCATGTGCGGAAATCGCTGAAGTAATATGCTAATGCGGAATCCGAGAGTGATTGTACTGCACAAACATTTTGCAGGTTATTTCCTCCGGTTCGGGTTATTATGAAACCTGACATAACTATTTGAGTATCACCAGAGTTCATAATAAATGGACCAGAGCCGACAAAATTCTTTTTATCACCCATTAAGCTATCATACCAGCCGGTTCTTAGGCAGGCATTCCCGCTGTACCTGAATTTTGTTTGTTGACCGGTAACAGGGTTTATCATGGGCAAACCACATTCGTTTAATCCGGTTAGGTAGTAATATGCGGTTGTATCCTTATCCGGATCACCATAACAGCCTCCTCCTTTAAAGGAATTATGGGTCGTCATACCAACAAGTTTGTATCCGGTTAAAGTATCATAGGGTAATTTGGCCGTATCGGATTGGGAGCCGGTAAATCTTAAGGGACTTTGCAGTAAACGTATTCCAACTGCCGGCGGATTGGTACCGTAATCAGAATCATCATTATCAAAATTGTAAACAAAACCCATATTTCTGATTGTATCACATCCGCTTGCATCATCACTGGCATTTCCGAGGTCTGAATCACTTACAACTGCAATATAGGTACTATCCCAAATTAGTGAACTCTTATTTATTATTTTGTACTTAACAAAATACATATCATTCAGTAAGCTGCAGTTAAAACTGAAAACAATTTGCTGAATTTCTGCGCCAAGCGGCATCGAGCCACCGGGTAAACTGGGTTCAGTACGATGAATTGAATCTGTACAATTGGTATAATCCATATAAACCATATAAAGAATTTCATCAGGTCTTGCAGTCATTCCATTACCAATACCGGGTCTGTCGCCGTTAAATGCAGGCTGGTAGCCAGGTATCCCGTTTACTTCAACATATGGGGCGCCCTTTTCAACCGGCCATGATGCCCACGAATCATAGTTAATCGTATACTGCCCGCCTCCTGCAGATTTTATCCTTATGCCGCCATTGAATAGATCCTGATCCTTCAATTGGACCAAATAGCCCCTCCAGGATGGGTCACTGCAGACTGAAGAAGGCGGCACTCCGCCAATTACAGGAATATTACCGGGGGTGTAATGACTATTATATAATGAAGCAGCTAATCTAAGTTCTCTTTGAGCACCAACTTTTGCGCCGACAAAAAAACCGGTAGAAAATATTGCAGTTGTTCTTTGCTGAGAAGTAACAGGCCAAATAAAACCTGCCTGGTTGCTTGAAAAAGTTACTTTATCATAATTAAAATAGCCGTCAGTTCTGAAAACGGAATTGATATTGTTACTCTGCATAAATACACTTTGTACCGGGGCGAGACTCTGAGAGTTAACGCTTAAAGTTGACAAAAGTAGAAATAATATTAAAGTTTTCATTTCACTACCACCATCTTTTTTGTTTGGGTAAAATTATTTGTAATTAATGAATAAAAATAAACGCCGCTTGAATAATTAGACGCATCCCAATCAATCTCATATGTTCCTGGTTTGAGGTTTTCGTTAATAAGCATTGATATTTGCGTTCCGGTGACGTCAAAAATAGCAAGTTTAGTGAAACCGGATTTTGGCATTTGGAATTTGAGCTTTGTCATTGGATTAAACGGGTTCGGGTAATTCTGGAATAATTCAAATTTCTGCGGGACTTCAGTACTTATCGGTTCAATTCCTATAGGCACGCAAGTGCGGAAATTGTTGTAGTAATATTTTAATGCAGAGTCAGATACTGAGCGAAGGGCACAGATATTCTGATTGTTAGTTCCTCCATCGCGGGTTATCATGTAATTTAACATTACGATCTGAGTATCACCTGAATTTATTGTTGCAGGTCCCATGTTCATTATCATTCTCCTGTCTCCGGGCAAGCTATCGTACCATCCCGTTCTTGAGCATGCATCTCCGGAATACCTGTATTTTGTTTGTTGGCCGGTTACCCAATTAACTAACGTATTGCCGCAGCCATCCTTTCCTCTCATAAAATTATATGCAAGTATTGCCTGGTCCGGGTCACCCGTACATTCATTTCCGCCACCCAAAAAACCATTAAAACCTGATAACCCTGTCATTTTGTAACCAATCAATGTATCATATGGCAGCCTTACAGTATCATCATTGTTACCGGTGTGTATCAACGGAGACTGTAGTAACCTGATACCAATTGCAGGTGGGTTAATTCCGTAATCCGGATCATTATTATCATAATTCAGTGTGTAACCGATATTTCTTAATGTGTCGCAGCCAAAAGAATCATCGCCGGAATTGCCTAGATCTGCGTCATTTGTATTTGAAATGTACGTGCTATCCCACGTCAGGGTGCTTTTATTTATAATAGTATATTTCACAAAGTACATATCTCTTAAAGGGAAACAATTGAATGAAAACACTAGCTGGTGTATCTCAGCGCCTAATGGCGGAGTTCCTCCTGGTAAACTTAATTCAGATCTGTGAATTGAATCACTGCAATTTGTATAATCCATGTACACCATGTACAGCAATTCTTCAGGTCGTGCTGTCATGCCGTTGCCAATTCCGGGTCTGTCGCCATCCCAGGCAGGCTGGTAACCGGGTATACCATTGACTTCAACATAAGGCGCGCCCTTTTGAACGGGCCATGATGCCCAGGAATCATAGTTGAAAGTGTATTGCCTGCCGCCTGCGGTTTTAAACCTTGTTCCTCCGCTGAATAATGCAGGATCTGTAAGCTGTACATAATACCCTCGCCAGGAAGGGTCACTGCATACTGATGACGGCGGCACCTGCCCGATCACGGGAATGTTACCGGGTGAGTAATGTGAGCTGTACATTGAAGCCGCCAGGCGCAGCTGCCTTTGTGGACCGCATTTCGCACCTATCCATAAACCGGAAGTAAAAACCGCGGTTAACCTCTGTGGTGCAGTTGCCGGCCATACAAAACCGGCCACACCGCTTGAAAACGTGACCTTATCATAATTAAAATAGCCATCTGTTCTGAATACTGCATTGATATTATTGCCCTGCATAAAAATATTCTGAACCGGCGCCAGGCTTTGTGACTGCAGGTTTATTGCTGATATTATCAGAATTAATATTATTGTCTTCATTTTAACACCACCATCTTTTTTGTTTGGGTGAAATCATCCGTTATTAGTGAATAAAAATAAATACCGCTTGAAACTTCCGAAGCATTCCAGTCAACTTCGTAAATGCCGGGTTTTAGCTGCTGGTTTACCAGCACGGCAATTTCTTTGCCAAGTACATCATAGACTTTCAGGGAGACGACCCGCCGGGTCATCTCTGCAAATGCGGGAATACTAAATCTAATTTTTGTTACCGGGTTAAACGGATTTGGATAATTCTGGTCAAGTGTATACGATCTCGGAACTTCTGTTGAGATTGTTATTATTCCTATACCGCCTGTAGTTGTGCGCATAATACCGCCATACATGCCAACACACCATCCGTTATTGTTATCAAGAAAGTGAAGACCGATCCCGAAAATTGAATTGCCGCCGCTTGCCTGGTAAAACCAGTTTACACCGCCGTTAGTGGTTTTCCTGATAGAATTTCCGGCGATGATCCACCCGGTTTGTTCATTTGTAAAATACAACTTCAGGTATTGTCCGCCGGCCACCTGGTACTGTGTCCAGTTAATTCCGGAATTAGTAGTTTTTAAAAGGAAGTATGCGCTGCCAGTGCCTGTATAGGCGTAACCTGTATTTCCCGTGAACTGAACAGTAAAGGAACTATTGGTTGATACCCGTGCCCAGTTTGAGCCGCCGTTAGTGGTTCTGTAAAGTCCCGCAATTTTACCAATAAATCCTGTATTATTATCTATGAAATAAATTTCATTCAGGTTCATTGTTTCAAACCTTGATCTCACCCAGTTAATGCCGGAATTAGTTGTTTTTAAGAAATACCCAGAGCTGCCTGCAGCCCATCCTGTATTAGGATTTAAAAATTGTATTGCTGTAATTAACGCAGTATCATTATATACTGTCTGCCAGCTTCCGCCTGCATTTGAAGTCCGGAATATGACACCGTTAGGATTAAGGTCCCACCCGCCTATAAAACCGGTTTGTTCGTTAACAAACTGAATATCTTTTAAGGAATAATTTGTGCCCATATTTGAAACCAGCCAATTAATTCCGCCATTTGTCGAGCTTAGTAATATCCCTTTTTCTCCGCATGCAAACCCGGTCAGCTGGTTTGTAAAATGAACTGAATTCAGATGT
>JABFSP010000327.1 GCA_013140565.1 Ignavibacteria bacterium | reverse complement strand
CAGTATACGCACTCCGAATAAAAAATTATTATTCAATTCATTTACATATGATACAATTAACATACCCGGAAATGTACCGCTTTCAGGTATTGAACTGTTCCTTTCTGCAGCTCAGGAGAATATTCACAGCTTAACGGTAACCTTAAAAGCTCCAAACGGACTGGAAAGAACAGTGCTTGCTTCAAGCGGGGGAATTGGCGGAAATGTGCTGACTTTTTTTGCAGATGGAGCGCCATCTGTGATGACTTTTACTAATCCCTGGTCTCACATAGCGGCACCCAACCAGTCCTTTGGCAACTTTGGAAATTCAAATTCGGGAGGAAACTGGATACTTAAGCTGAATAATGCCGGCTCTACTACCGCAGGAACGTTACTCGGCTGGGGGCTAAGGATAAATAATTCAATAACAGGTATTCAAACTGTTTCAAACAATGTACCGTCGGAATTTAAACTTTATCAGAATTATCCTAATCCCTTCAATCCTGAAACAAATATAAAATTTGATATTCCTGGAGATGCTGAAGTAAAGATTGCTGTATACGATATGCTCGGCAGGGAAGTACAGGTCATAGCAAATGAGTTTAAAATAGCAGGAAGCTATGAAATGAGTTTTGATGCGTCGCATCTTTCAAGCGGCACGTATTTCTATAAACTCACAGCAGGCAGCTTAACTGATATCAAAAAAATGGTTTTAATAAAATAATTACATTAATAATGCGCTCAAACAATTCTTTAATAAGATATTATCTAATAGTAAACTTTCTGCTTTTCAGTGCAGTATGCATTTATGCTCAGCCAACTGAACAGTGGGTAAACCGGTATAACAGCCCCTCTAATTCAGCCGATTTTGTCAAAAGTATGACAGTTGATAATTCAGGGAATATTATTGTAACCGGTAATGCAGGGAATACAATTACAACCATAAAATACAGTCCCGCAGGAGCAGAATTATGGGTAAAAACACACAGCGCCGGTACAAATAATACGGTTTATGATATTGTAACGGATAATTCGGGAAATATAATTATTACAGGTGAAGAAAACCAAGGCAGCTTTAATATGCTGACAATAAAATACGATCCTGCAGGTAATGTGCTTTGGCTGCAAAGATATAATGGACCTTCAAACATGGGTGATTTTTCACGTAAGACAGTATGTGATGTAGCTAATAATATATTTATAACAGGTTTCAGCGAAACAAGTGCTGCAACAAATGACCTGGTCACAATAAAATATAACCCGTCGGGAATCTTACAATGGGTTAACAATTTTGGTGTATCCGTTCCCGATATATTTGATATGAAATTAGACCCCACAACAAGAAATATATATGTATGCGGAGCGCTGTCCCCTTCAACTAATGGCGTTGCCTTTTTAGAAAAGATTCCGCCAACCGGAATAATGTCCAACTTGCAAATATTTGATTATGTCAGCTCCGATGGTTATGAGGCCTTTACGTCTCTTGCCGTGAATAACGCAGGAACTGATATATATGTAACAGGCAGAAGCTGGAGCGGTCCTGCTTTCGGTGATGATTATATAACAGTAAAATATAATTCTTCGCTTTTTCTACAATGGTCTCAAAGATACAACGGATTAGGGAGTGGTATGGATATAGCACATTCATTGGTAATTGATAATAATGAAAATGTTTACTCTGCAGGCTTCAGTGATGGCGGTGCTTCAGCATTGTTTGATGTTGCGATCGCCAAATACAGCACTCTCGGTGTTCCATTGGGCTTTCAAAGGTATAATACCGGCCAAATTAATGAAGTGGTTTATAAAATGAAAATAGACCCTGCGCAAAATATTTACCTTACCGGCATGATTAACAATGATGTTCTTTTACTTAAGTATAATAACGCCCTTACTCTTCAATGGGCTAAAACTTATAATTCTCCGGCAAATGAGGATGATTCTGCTGTTGATATAATGTTAGCTAATACCGGCGATATTTATCTTGCAGGTACCAGCAGGGGCATTGGTACAGGCAATGATTTTCTGACAATTAAATATTCACAAACAGTGGGCATTGTTCAAATTTCAGCTGATATTCCGAAGGCATTTGCATTATCTCAGAATTATCCGAATCCTTTTAACCCCGAAACAAATATCCGCTTTGATATTCCGAATGATGCAGATGTTAAGATCGTTGTGTATGATATGCTTGGGAGAGTAGTTCAGCTTCTTGCTGATGAGTTTAAGCAGGCGGGAAGTTATGAAGTAAGTTTTGACGCATCGGCAATATCCAGCGGCACATATTTCTACAAGATTACCGCAGGCAATTTTACGGATATTAAAAAAATGGTATTAATAAAATAAATAAATAAATAAAGCACTAAAATGAAAAGTATTGCAATTTTATTCCTGGTGGTTGCAGCTTCACTGCAGGTTTTATATGCACAGAGTACAGATGAATACGGCACTTTATTAAATAATGGTATATTGAGAGATCTTGGAAATCCCGGAAGTTACTGCGCTACTGAGCATAATTCTGTACTTAATTTTGACCCGCAGGGTACAATCGAAGCATGGGTATATCTTACTTCTTATAACGAGAATCATTCTATTATTTACATGAAAAGTACATTTAGTTTTATGATCGGCAACTCTGCTTTGGGTCACAGGCCGTTTTTAAATATTAATTCAAGTTCCTTTTTCAGTCCTGTCGGAGACTCGGTCCCGCTCAACCGCTGGGTCCATTTGGCTGCATCCTGGCAGCATTCAGGCGCACAAACTACGGTTACATTTTTTGTGGATGGGCTGCTTTACGGTTCCCCAATTACACAGGTTCACACTATAGCAAATAATACAGATTCGGTAACTATTGGGGGCAGCAGTATTCTGCCAACTTCATCTTTACACGGTTACATTGATGAAGTAAGGTTCTGGAGCAGAGCAAGAATACAAAATGAAATAGCCAGAACACGTTTTGTCGGGATCGGAGATGCTCCGTTTTCAAACCAAAGCTCATCACTGGTTTCAAACGAAGATTATACTGGTCTTGTTTCCTCATGGACATTTAATAAGGATACGTCTGTATTTCTGGATAATATAAGCGGCCGTCATCTTGTGCCAAGAGGGGGAGTAGAGGCAGCTGAATCAAATATCACATGCCAGCCGATACCATATAATCTTGCTGCACATTTTCCGGGAAATGCAAATGATTACATAAGAGTGGCTGACAACAATGCGTTTGACCTTACTGCCCAGGGAACAATCGACGGCTGGATCTATGTCATGCAAAGTCCAAACGCTGTAATTATCTCAAAAGGTGCATCACCCGCTGCCAATACGTTTAGGTTATTGGTCGGAGGCCCTAATAATTCTCTTACATTTCAAATAGGCAATTTCGGAATAAACGGGCCAAATATGCCGGGAAATACATGGAATCATTTTGCAGTTAGTTGGGCTTTCAGCGGCGGGAACTGTTCAATCAGGTTTTTTGTGAATGGGATTCAATACGGCCCTGCTGTTAACCCAATGACGATGCCCTTAAATGCCGACCCTTTATATATAGGAAATTCACAAAGTGATAACCTTCCTTTTAAAGGTTATATGGATGAGCTCAGAATATGGAGCAGGGCCTTAACAAATGATGAGATAAAGGCGTATACGTTTGTCTCAGCAAAACAGGGCGGCTCGTTTATACAGAACAATCTTATTGCTCACTGGGGTCTTGACGGGGATTTAAACAATTCTACCGGCACTTCAGGCTTAAACGGAACATTTAATAACAGCTTACTCAACAAATGCAGGTTTTCAGGATATTTAAACGAAAATATAACAGGTCCGGTAACAAATTCGTTTATTCCCCACTGCACATCCTTAAATAAGCTGGGTGATAACTCATTCCCTGGTGGTTTTAGCATCCGCACACCTGATAAGACTTTACCTAATAATGTAAATACATACGATACTATTAATGTACCGGGTAATGTATCCCTATCCAATATTGAAGTATTCTTATCGGTAAACCAGCCTAATATTAACAGCAGCACCATTACATTAAGAGCTCCTAACGGAACAGAAAGAACACTTCTAAGCGGAAACGGAGGTACAGGCGGTCATGTATTGACGTTCTTCAGGGACGGGGAAACTTCTCTTAGCTCCTTTAATAGTCCATGGTCTTATACTGCAGCACCTAACCAGGTAATGGGGAATTTCGGAGGTACAAATGTACAGGGTAACTGGATACTGAGGATGAACAATACATCAACCGGAAACACGGGCAAACTCTTAGGCTGGGGTATCAGAATTAATAATACACTCACGGCAATAAATGAAATTTCGAATAATATCCCGGGTGAATTTATGCTTTATCAGAATTATCCGAATCCTTTTAACCCCGAAACAAATATCCGCTTTGATATTCCAAATGATGCAGATGTTAAGATCACTTTATTTGATATGCTCGGCAGGGAAGTGCAGGTAATTGCGAATGAGTTCAAGCATGCAGGAAGCTATGAAGTGAAGTTTGATGCATCCCATCTATCCAGCGGTACATATTTTTATAAGCTTACCGCAGGCAGCTTTACTGATATTAAGAAAATAGTGTTAATAAAATAATATAGAAATGAAAAACAACTTAAACTTTGATCCATTTCGTTTTTGGGTACAGTTTTTTGTTATCGTGCTATTTTCCGTTACATCTTATTCCCAGGTATTTCAAACTCTGCCATTAGCTGATACTAATTTCTCACGGTTTGAGGATATATATTTTGTGAATGAGAGTACTGGTTTTGTATTGAACTACGACAATGATTTATACAAAACCACTAACAAAGGAATACTTTGGACTCGATCTTTTGTTATCGGCGGAACACAGGGTAGATGCATAGGCATGTTTGACGCTAATACCGGAATTATGGGGGCTGATAATTATCCTTATGTTCTTTTCAAAACATTTGATGGCGGTAGTCACTGGACAGATATTCAGGGCAGTATTCCTCTTTCTTTACCACCAACCGGTGTCAAGGCTATATCGATTGTGAATTCAACTACTGCAATTGCATGCTGCCCCAATTTGATAATAAAAACCACAAATTCAGGGGAAAGCTGGAGTGTCTCATATGTTACCAATTCACCTTTTTTGCTAGATTGTAAATTCTGGTCAGCCGACTCAGGCTTCGTTGCAGGTTCTACTTTGATGTTTACTTCAAACGGGGGGATAACATGGAAACAAGTATATCAAAAACAAGGTGCAATATTCCGGAATTTACAGTTTGTGAACAGGCAGCTTGGATTTTGTACAGTTGATTATTCTTCCCAGCCATACGTTATTAAAACAACTAATGGCGGTGAGAACTGGAGTGTGTTGAATTTACCTCAAGGAATTGTAGGATCTATTTCTGGTGGAATAGGGTTTATGAACGAACAAGTGGGGTGGATAGGAGGCTATCATCATATGAATCCCTTACCATGTTATCGTACGACTAATGGCGGAATTAACTGGGAACCTGCAGGCTGGGGTACAAACCTAAGACGTTTCCAATTTGTGAATGATTCAATAATTTATGCTGTAGGTAAAGCAGTTTACAAATTTCAAGCAGATACTTTTATTGATCCAATGTGTATACCGCAATTGCTTTCTCCTGCTAATGGCTCTTTTGATATGCCATTATCATTCCGTCTTGACTGGAGTGATGTTCTGCCTTCTGCAACGTATGACGTGCAAATCTCAAAAACCCCGGCTTTTACTACGACAGTTTTTAACCGCACCGGTGTAGGTCAATCGCATTCTTTTATTCCGGTTTCAGAACATAATCTAATTTTAAAGCCTTTTACCCGGTATTTCTGGCGGGCTCGATCAAATACATCAGCAGGTTTAAGTGCATGGTCAGTGGTATGGGAG
>JABFSP010000185.1 GCA_013140565.1 Ignavibacteria bacterium | reverse complement strand
TCCTTAATGAGTCTCAAACTTTTATCCCACACAGCCAGTTTTTTATGATTAAGTCTTAACATTTTTAAAAGTATTTATTTATCAGATTCATTTTTTCGTTTTGCTTTTTTGCTTCTCTTTTTTCCTTTTGCTTTTTCACTTTTGCCTTAAATGCTTTTTTGCTTCTCTTTTTGCCTTTTGCTTTTTCACTTTTGCCTTAAATGCTTTTGCCTTAAAATCACATTGCCCCATCATACTCCGCATCAGGTTTAATTTCGCCCAGCTCGCCTTCGCTTGAGGCAATTACCACGCATGCAAGTGAATCCGCGATAACATTAGGAACTGTACGGCACATATCAAGGAAACGGTCAACGCCGATGATCAGCGCTATACCTTCTTCGGGTACTCCAACGGATTTAAGTACTATAATAAGCATCAACAGACCCACTCCCGGCACGGGTGCCGTGCCAACGGCTGCAAGCGCGGCTGTTAAAACTATGGTTAACTGTTGTGTTAAGTTCAGCTCAAATCCAAATACCTGAGCAATGAAAACCGTTGCCACTGCCTGGTAAAGCGCGGTTCCATCCATATTGACAGTTGTTCCGAGCGGCAGAACAAAACTCGCGATCTTGTTAGGTACACCCAATCGCTTTTCGCAAACATCCATTGTAACAGGCAGAGTTGCCGCTGAGGAACTTGTTGAAAAAGCAACTGCAATAACCTGCCGCTGTGCACGCATGAAATCTTTGAACCTGATCTTTGTAAATACTTTAAGGAGAAGAGGATATTCAATGAACGTCAATATCAACAAGCCAAGCACAACGGTTAGTGAATACCACAACAGTGTTTTCAGTATTGAAAATCCAAACTCCGCAACCGTTGCCGCAATTAGTGTAAACACAGCGTAGGGAGCAATTATCATAATCTTTTCAACCAGTACGATCATCGCATCACTTATGCCGCTGAAGAAATTAATTACGGGTTCTGATTTTGCCTTGGGTATCTGCATCAGGAAAATTCCGGTAAGGATTGCAAAGAACACTATCTGCAGAAAATCGCCATCTGCAATTGCTTTAAAGGGATTCTTGGGCACAATGTTCACAAGGAAATCAACAATATTCATTGAAACATTCTGCTCAATTCTTGATTTCGCATCATCCTGGTAAGTATCAAGCAAACGGTCTTTGGCGCTTTGGTCCATAATATGACCCGGCTGAATGAAATTCACACATAGAAGTCCGATAGTAATTGCCATAACGGCAGTGAGAGCATAGAATCCCAATGTTTTGCCGCCAATCTTTGCAACATGTTTCAGGTCAGTGAGCGATGCAGCGCCAACGATAAGCGAAGCGAGCACAAGGGGAACAGCTATCATGTTGAGCAGTCTTACGAATATATCACCAATTGGTTTGAACCAGACGCCGATACTTTTAATTTTTTCAACAGAGACAACATTTTCAAAAACTTTTTCAGAGCCATCAGATAGTTTTATTTTTAGCTTAACGTCTTTCTTATCTTTCAGATTCTTGTAATACTTTACAATTGCAAGCTGGTCATCACCATAGTAAGTTTTAACAACTGAGTCCTTTTTAAGGTACGTAAATTCCTGCCAGTTTTCGATCTGTTCAGAGCTATCTTTATAGTTAAGTTCAACCTTGTTTGGATTAATGGCAAATATTGCGCCGAATATCGCACCGAGTATGAGTCCAATGACTATTTTTGTATGAAGTTGTAATTTTGGCAAGAAATTCTCCTTTTTAAACTATATTAATCCTGCAATTTAGGAATAAAGTTTTTAATAATCGTTAATTTTATTAATTCCTTTTAAACCCGTGAAATTTTACTTTTTTGTTAGTCCTTCGGTTTCTCATTTACATTCTCACATAGAAAACGATTTTTTTTTTGAGGGTATTGTGAATGTTTTTTTGGGAAAACAGCTCGTATTTCTAAATGAAACATTCTCATTATGAATATATTCATGCTGGGAAAACGTTTCTACGTGATAATCATATTGAGAATGGATTGATAATCCAGCACTTTATGTAAGTGAAAATTCTCATGATGATTATTCATAATGAGAAAATTGTGAAAAAAAAGAAAATTTTACAACAAAGGAAGTTGAAGATTTACCCGTTGTTCGTCCAACGCCTTGCTGAGCAGGGCGAAGAAAGGTTGCTTGACTTAACCTGCATTTGCAACTACGCCTTAGAATGCATTAGCATGGGAAGGGGATGTGGACCAAAAACAAATAAAACAGATCCATTTTCGTACCTTTTGTTGATATATTTGAAAACTTTCAGGACTGTTAGAGATTGGTGTTTGCTGGCTTCTTTTACATATCGCTCCTACGGAGCTCAATAATAAGGGTTATATTCCAATCTACAAACATACCGCTCCTAACGGAGCTAAATAGTCTGATGATAATCATTTTTTCAAACAATCTGCCTTTGAATAATGATACCATTTTCTCTTTGTTTAATTATTGAACCCCGTAGGCCTATGGACTGGCTTTGACACTGGTGATATGTTTGTAGAAAACGGTATCAATAAAACGGAGCTCCGTAGGAGCGGCATGTTTTATCTTTTTATCGGTTTAAATTGAACGATTAGAATTCCGGAAATTGGATCTAAAAAAATGAAATGTTGACCGATTAGAATGCCCATCACGCTCTGAAATTGCCGTTATTCCAGCCGTTGTGGTTCTTACGCCGAAAGGCTGGAATATTAGAATGATTCAATTCCGCGCAAATATGAGGCTTTCTAATAATTCTTTTGATTGGAGTGCATGCCCTGCTGAGAACTTTTGAAGAATCGAGAACATTTTGACATTTCATTTTTAAAAGGGATCAGTTTAATATATGCAATATGCATATATTGGTAAATATAATATATGATAATTACAGATGCAAGGAAAGTTTTTGTGAGCATAATATCGAAACCGGTGGTTTTAGAGGTTAATTCAATTTTTTATGCCGCAAATCATTGTTCTGCCATAATTGCTGTATTATATTTGTAAAGAGGGACATTTGGCTCTATACATGAAAAAAACCCATTTAATATTATTTCTTATCTTTACTTATTACTCATTCATTCCGGGTACGCGGGATTGTTTCCCTCAGTCACAATTTCAGCTGGTGATCGGAGATTCTTCAAATATAGGGGAAGCGCGCTCTATCATTCAAACTTCCGATGGGGGATACATAGCTGTTGGAGAAAATGAAGTTTTTGGCGATATGTACGTTGTAAAACTCAATTCCTCCGGTCAGCTTCAATGGAACAAGACCATTGGCGGAAGTGATCATGATATTGCTTTATCGGTAGTGCAAACATCTGAAGGTGGTTATGCTGTATCAGGTTTTGGGAGTTCATTTGGAGCCGGTGTTGAAGGTCCGTTTATTGTTAAGCTCACATCTGCAGGTACAGTTGAGTGGGCTAGAGTATTGGTTGGTGACTTATTAGGTGCAGCATATTCTATCATACAAACTTCAGATGGCGGGTACGCTACAGTTAACTCACTAAGTGAAGGTGGGGGCTTATTTAGAATGACTATTGTTAAGCTCAACAATACCGGATTACTGCAATGGAGCAAAAGGATTGGAAGTTCTTATGGACGTTGTATAAAACAGACAACGGATAGGGGTTATATTGTAGCGGGCGCAACATGGTCTATTGGTGAGGATATGTTTGTAGTAAAGCTTGATTCAAATGGCACTCTTCAATGGGCAAAGACGATTGGCGGAAAAGGTTCTGATTTTGCTTATTCAATCGTGCAAACAACTGACGGCGGTTATGCAGTGGCAGGTAGAACCTCATCGTTCCCGGATGGTGATAAAATGTATATCGTTAAATTAGACAGCAGCGGATTACTTCAGTGGACGAAAGTTGTGTCTGTATTTTTAGACGAAGCCTTTTCGATCGTACAAACTACTGATGGAGGTTATGCTGTTGCAGGTTATACCGGGGCACACAGTAGTATGCTCATTTTGAAACTTAATCCTGATGGGTCGCTTCAATGGAGCCGGGTTGTAGATGGCGGTCTTGGGTCGACTTATGCGCGCTCCATTATTCAAACAACTGATGGTGGTTATACAGCTGCAGGTTATGGTGGTATTGTGGGATTAAGAGGAATGTACATTGTTAGATTTGATAATAATGGAAATACTTGCGGCAACTCTGTTTCTCATAACATTACAGTAGGTACAGGTGGAACTTTGGGTAGTTCAATCCCAACAGTTACCAATTTACCTATTTTAGATACATTAGTCACACCTCCAACAGGTTCACTTGGCTACGTAACCCCAATTTGTGTTATCGGGATTCAGCCGATTTCAAACGAAATACCGGTTTCATATAAGCTATTTCAGAATTATCCCAATCCGTTTAATCCTGTTACCAACATAAAATTCGAAATACCGAATGATGTAAATGTAAGCATCAAGATATATGATATTCGCGGCAGGGAAGTTTTCAGCTTTAACGAATACAAAATAGCTGGCATTTATGAAGTTCAGTTTGATGGATCGAATTTTGCATCGGGAATTTATTTTTATAAGATGGTTGTTGGTGATAACACCAACAACGGGGACGTTTTTACTGATACGAAGAAAATGGTGTTGTTAAAATAGAGAAGTGGAGAAATAGCGACTTAATTTTTGGGAGTTAATTGAGTGTCCGGTAGAATTTTGCAGGGCATTTTTTATTGCGCCCTTTCAGGGCTTGATTATGTTTCCGGGTTTTCGATGGGCTTCGCCCATCGCTATAATATTTCGCCCCGTTGGGGCTTATACTAAATGCGTATTCAATTCGATGGGCTTCGCCCATCGCTGAGATATTATGCCACTTCCCGAAGGGGCGAGCGTGGCTTATATTTTTATAGTTACCCCTACTTCGAACACAACTCCGTTGTGTTCTCTTCTCCCACGTGCCGTTGGCAGTCCTTCGGCCTGTTAGGGGAGATTAAGAGGGGGTATTTTTTTCAATTTTTGCCATTATGAAAATGGGCTTCGCCTATCGCAGATGAATTGCACCCTATCCGTGAATTGGCTCTTCCATATAGTCCTATGGACCTTTGGAGCAGAGCTTGGATATGCAGGTTTGGTATTTGATGAGAGCCTTGAAAAATTTGAAATAATTCAGGTAAAAATCCTTTCATACTTTAATCAGTAAGCTAAAATTTTAGGTTTAAGTTATTTAAACCAGCTTTTTCGTCAAGTCACCTTTAAACCCCTAAAAAATATGACTTATATCATTTGTTTTATAGGGCAGTTTTGCTAATTTTGTTAGATAATTTTTTTGAAAATAATCGGATAACAACAATAGTGGCTATAATAGGAATTCTCAAAGAGCCGGAAGGCGAAAACAGAGTAGTAGCGCTTCCGGAAATAGCAGCGCAGTTGGTAAAGATGAATTTTCAGGTCCTTGTCGAGAGCGGTGCAGGTAGCAAAGCTTTTGCAAGTGATGAAGACTACAAGGCGCAGGGCGCTGAAATAGGCGATAAAGCCAAGGTGCTTTCTTCATCAGATATCATCCTCAGGATCAATTCACTTACAAAAGATGAGATCACAAAACTGAAAACAGGCTCAGTGGCATTCGCCATTTTCCAGCCTTTCTTTAACCCGGAAACAGTGAAGCTGCTTTTGGATCAAAAGGTATCGGGCTTCAGCCTTGAAACCATTCCAAGAACAACACGCGCACAGTCAATGGATATTTTATCCTCACAGGCAACTGTAGCAGGTTATAAAGCTGTATTGATAGCGGCGGCGAATCTGCCAAAATTCTTCCCGATGTTCATGACGGCAGCAGGAAGTATTACTCCAGCTAAAGTACTGATACTTGGTGCAGGAGTTGCAGGTCTACAGGCAATCAGTGCTGCCAGAAGGCTTGGCGG
>JABFSP010000330.1 GCA_013140565.1 Ignavibacteria bacterium | reverse complement strand
TTTTATATTGAATTTTAAAACAGAGCTTGACGCTTTGTTCTTTGCAGCGCATCCTGATGATGCAGAATTATGCTGCGGCGGAACAATTGCTGCATTGATAAATGCAGGAAAAACAATCGGAATTATCGATCTGACCAGGGGGGAACTTGGAACCCGCGGATCAGTTAAGCAACGAAAAAAAGAAGCTGATAAAGCATCAGCGGTACTCGGTGTTTCCGTCCGCGAAAACCTGAATATTGCTGATGGCAATATTCTAAACAACCCTTCAAACCGGCTCAGGATAATAAAAGCAATAAGGAAGTACAGACCGACAATTGTATTTTTTCCGCATTATATTGACAGACACCCTGATCATTATAACACACACTATTTGGTAAAAGAGGCTGCATTCTACGCAGGGCTGGAAAAAATTAAAACGCCTGGTTTAAGTGCCTACCGCTCCAAGAGGAATATTTATTATATGCAGACATATTCATTTGAACCGAATTTTATTTTCGATATAACGGATACCTTCAAAACAAAAATGGAAGCTGTTAAGTGTTATTCAACTCAATTTTTTTCCGGAAGCAAGACCACCAAAAAGGACAAAGAAACATATATCAGTTCAAAGGGATTCGTGGATTACATTGAGGCACGATCAAAGTTCTACGGCTTTCAGATAGGAACTGCATACGGTGAAGCATACTTTACCGAAGAGAAGCTCAAAATTAACAGCGATACACTTTTTAAAATTACAGGCTAATGGGCAAATCAATTCTAAACAAACAATCGCTGATATTTTTATTCATACTGGGAATCATAGTATTAGGATCTGTATCTCTGCTCACTTACATGAACTTAAATGATCAAAATAGTGACCATGAATTCATACAGGAGACATTTCAAAGAACTGCGTTAATGGATAATATTTACGCCATTGTAAATGAATCAGAAACATCAAGGCGCGGTTATTATCTAACCAACGATAAGCAGTTTGTTACCGATATAGTTAATAATAGAGTTTTAGCAGATTCACTTCTTAAACAGCTTCGTTCCAATTCACTTGATAACTCAAACCAGCTTGCTAACGCTGAAGCGCTGAAACCCCTTATCACCGAAAGATTTGCATTATTTAATGATGGCATTGAAATTCAGGACTCGAAAGGGACAAATATAAAGTTCCATAAAAATATCTTCGATAGAGGTAAAATAATCAATATCGATATAAAGAACCTTCTCAACAGGATGAAGAAGGAAGAATACAAAAATCTTGACCGGAAAAAAGAACTTACCGAAAGCAGCTCGCAATTCACGTATTATACCTTCCTTGCAGGAATTATTGCAAGCATAATTATTTTTACAGTAGCTTTTGTTTCACTTATAAAAAAAGCATCACATACTTTTGCATTGGAGAACCAGGAAATATCAAGAGAAGAGCTTGAGCAGATCGTAAAAGAACGTACCGCCGAGATATCACAGATAAATCAGAAGCTATATTCAAAAGTTAACGAGCTTGAAAAGATGGAAGGTAACTTAAAAAGCGCAGCTGAGCAGTACCGAAAGCTGTTTGAGCAGGCACATGACGCCATAGTTATTTTTTCACCTGAAGATCATAAAGTAATTGAAGTGAACAGACGGGCTTGTGACTTATACGGCTTTACCCGTGAGGAATTCATAGGACTCTCACTAAAGAGCATATGGAAGAATATTCCCCAGGATGAAGACAATATTAATCATACTGTAGAAAAAGGCTATTACCACAATTTCCAGAGTGTACACAGCAGAAAAGATATGAATGAAATGCTGATGGAAATAAACGCATCGGTGTTTAATTATAAAGGCAAGAAAGTAATACTTTCAATCAACAGGGATATTACAGACAGGATACTTAAAGTACCTGTTTAACATTCAGTTCAGCTACAACAAAATTACATACATTTTTACTTACCCTTTAGATACTTATATTTGCCAATAATAAGTGTAAATTTAAATCAGGAGTATATTCAATGAAGCTTAACCCAATGTCGGGAATGCTTAAGCAGGTCCAGAAAATGCAGGAAAAGATGCAGGAGGTTCAGAATGAACTTGAAAACAAATTCGTAACCGAAGAATCAGGCGGCGGAATGGTAAAAGTTACAGCCAATGGTAAACTGCAGGTTACAAAAATAGTGATAGAAAAAGAAGTTATCACGCCCGATGACCCTGAAATGCTAGAAGACCTGATAGTTGCGGCTGTAAATAAAGCTGTTGATTCAGCCCAGAAAATGGCGCAGGAAGAGATGCAGAAGGCTACTTCAGGATTGATACCAAATATCCCGGGATTAAATCTGCCGGGAATGTAAATTGTGAAAAGACAGGGAACCGTATAAGACATGCAGACATCAGAGACACTGGAAAAAGTGGCTGAAGAGCTCGCCAAATTGCCGAGCATAGGCAGGAAGACGGCAAACAGGATCGCAATGTATCTTGCCAAATTACCTGCCGATGAGGTTGTGAATCTTTCCAACGCACTGCTTCAATTAAAGGATAAGATAAGGTTATGCAGCATTTGCTGCAATATTACTGAAACAGAGATTTGTTCTATTTGTGACTCACAAAAAAGATCTTCGTCATCAATATGTATTGTTGAGGAACCGGGCGATGTTTTTGCAATTGAAAAAACCAATGAGTTCAAAGGAAAATATCATGTGCTGCATGGAATTATTTCACCGCTTGACGGCATTGGGCCGGAGGATATTAAAGTAAAAGAGCTTTTGATGCGCCTAAGCGGTGATGTTGAAGAAGTGATTCTGGCGCTTAATCCAAGTGTTGAAGGTGAATATACTATCACCTATCTGAGCAAATTGATAAAACCGCTGAATATAAAGATTTCCAGGATTGCGCGCGGCATACCGGTGGGGACAGATCTTGAATATGCTGATGAAATCACCATAGCTAAAGCCATTGAAGGCAGGATAACCCTCTGAACTAATGGCAGATAAAAAAAAGAACAGCAGCTGGTTTAAAAAGTGGTTTGGCACCAAAGATTACCTTGAGCTGTATAAACACAGGAACAGCACTGATGCACGGAAGATAGCCGGACTTATCACACGAACTCTTAAGCTCCCAAAAGGCTCGAAGGTTCTTGATGTTGCATGCGGAAACGGAAGACACAGCCTGATACTTGCCGCTAAAGGATTTGACGTACTGGGAATTGATCTTTCATCTTTCCTGATAAGCGAAGCAAATAAAAAACTGCGGACAGATTACAGGAAACAGAAAGAGCACCTGCGGTTTGAAATACGTGATATGCGCAATATTACTCACGTAAATGAGTTTGATCTGGCTGTGAACTTATTCAGCAGTTTCGGGTATTTTGAAAAGGACGCTGAAAATTTTAAAGTCTTTAAAAGCATTGCGCGCGCGTTAAAGCCCGGGGGTTACTTTTTCTTTGATTTTCTTAATGAAACACTGCTGAAGAAAAACATCGTTCCGTTCGACATTCAGGTAAGAAACCATAATGCCGTTGTTCAGGTTAGGAAGATTAAGAATAACGCTGTATATAAATCGATCTATATTATCAGGAACAACCCAAAAGGCAGTTCACCTGTAGTTAACGAGTTTTATGAAATGATAAAGCTGTATTCATTGGCTGAGTTCAGGAAGGTTTTTAAAAGATACGGTTTGAATGTAATAAAGACCTTCGGTGATTATTCAGGCAAAAAGTATAACAGTAATTCATCTGAAAGGCTTATAATTTTAGCACAAAAAAAATAAAATGCCGAAGGCAGATCAGGTAAGCAACCGAAAATTCAGGTATTCAGTTTTGTTTGCGTTACTGGTAATTTTTTACCAGGGCTGCGGGATATTTGATACACGTGACCCGGAGGACCCTGAAACGATCCGTTCAACATACTTCCCTCCCACTTCCGCTGATATTGTTATAGATAATCTCAGTTATTCCATTCAGGAAAAAAATTCCAACAACTATAACAAATGCCTTTCTATGGAAAGTTACCAGTACATCCCGGACTCGCGTTCACAGCTTCAGTATGAACAGATCTTTATTAACTGGACGGTGCAGGCTGAAAAGAACTACCTCGATAACCTGATATCCAGACAGGAAGGCGGGAATTCTTCAGCGGTACTTTTTGTGGATAATGAAAGGCTGACTCAATATTCCAGCGACTCAGCAGGTTACCAGGCAGATTATATTTTTGTATTCCAGCACAACCAGGCAAATATACCAAAATCATCAAGGGGAAGAATGAGTCTTATACTGGCAACAGATAATGATGCTCTTTTCTATATCCGCAGATGGGAAGACTTCAGACAAAATGACACTGATTTTACATGGAGTGAATTTAAAGCTAACTTCAGCAATTAATTCTGAAATTGAGAATATCAATTAAAATACTGAATTTCTTTTTAATAACGACTGCGGCATCCGTGCTTGTAAGCTGTTTCAACCCTTTTTCTCCCGGAATTGATAACAGCGAATCAAACGAAAACATCATTTCAGACCAGAAGACTATCGAAGGTGTGTTCCAGAATTTTAAGTATGCTTACACTTTTAAGGATACCAGCATTTACGGGCAGACCCTGGCTCCGGATTTTGTATTTTCATACTTTGATTATGACCTTGGAGTTGATGTTTCCTGGGACAGGGCAACAGATATGAGGACCACTGAAGGGCTATTTACCAATACACAGGATCTGAGGCTGATATGGAATAACATTGTTTACCAGGAAGGTGACTCATTGCTGGTTGACGTAAAACGCGGATTTAACCTGACAATTACATTTAACCCAAATGACGCAATCAATTTCTATGGTTTTGTAGACATGATACTTGCAAGAAATTCTACTTCAGATATGTGGAAAATAAGGTCATGGAAAGATATGACGAATCCTTGATCAAAGGTTATTTAAAGTTTAAATCTCAATTTTCACCTGACCTGAAGCAATTGTTTCTTCTGCATGCTTCAGATCCGCTGAACCGTTCCCGTTTGAAGAAGAATACAAAACTTTGTAATAATATTTACCCGGCGGCAATGCTTCTGCATCCAGAGAAACTTCATAATTTCCTGCAGACCCGTGTTCGTTAAGTATAACCCTTACAGGTGTTCCTATTATATCCACAACTTTTATAACCACATTACCCGAAAAAGGGATATCATACTTGATTTTATTGTTATTCATCAATTCATTTCAAATGAGTCCCTGTATTTTACTACAGGGACCCAAATTTTCCCACAGGTTATTCTGTGGAAACCCCCAATAAGAAACAAATTCCACTGATACTACTTTACCAGGATCATTTTATTTGTAGCAGTAAAGCCGTTTGCATCCAGTCTGTAGAAGTAAACACCGCTTGAAAGTGAAGATGCGTTAAATTCAACATTATATATACCTGCGCTTTGGTTTGCGTTTACAAGCTCGCTTACCTGCTGACCTGTTGAATTAAATACTTTAAGTGTAACGTTTCCTTCTGATGCAATTGAGTAACTAATTACAGTATTCGGGTTGAATGGATTAGGATAATTCTGCGATAATGCGAACTCAAACGGATTTGTATTTGCAATACTTCCTGTTTTTGCTGTGAGTGAAAAGTTGATGCTACTGTTCATTTTTTCTGTTATTGTAACTACTCTTTGATTAGACTCTGAACCGATCTTGTGCGCGACTAAAATATAATCACCAACCGGTATATTTTCAATTGTATATTCGCCTAATGCATTTGATACGCCGAATCCAACATATTGATCGCCCTGTTTAGCATATACAACTGCGTCGCTTACAGGAATGTTCTCATTCAGAATAATTCCGCTAACGGTTGAAAGAACGCCCGGTCTCATACCGCCGGCACGCCTCTGTACAAATATGTCAATGTTGTTTCTGTTACTGTTTATAGC
>JABFSP010000035.1 GCA_013140565.1 Ignavibacteria bacterium | reverse complement strand
GCTTATCAGCTTAAACATAAAATTTTTATTAGCATTACTCTTTATTGGTAATGTAATTTTTGCGCAGCAGAACCCGCAGATATATGTTATAACTGTTGATGGCTCTATTAATCCTTCCACCGCTGATTTCATTCATAAGAGTATTGAAGAAGCAAAAAATAAAAACGCGGAGTGTCTTGTTATCAGGCTTAACACTCCGGGCGGATTATTAAAATCCACAAGATATATTGTAAGCGATCTGCTTACCTCACCAATCCCGATAATTGTATATGTGTCGCCGGGCGGCTCGCAATCTGCGAGCGCGGGAGTATTCATCACGCTTGCATCCAACATTGCGGTAATGGCTCCGGGTACAAACATCGGGGCATCGCACCCGGTGAGCGGTGACGGAAGCAAGATGGATTCCACAATGAGCGAAAAAGTTACCAACGATGCCGCGGCATTTATCCGCTCAATTAGTGAAAAGCGCAAACGCAATGTTAAGTGGAGCGAGGACGCAGTCCGCAACAGTGTTTCAATTACTGAAACCGAAGCGTTGAAAGATAGTGTAATTGATCTGATAGCAAATGATATGAACGACCTGCTCGCAAAAATTGACGGCAGGGAAGTTGAAACATCTACCGGCAAAAAAATATTAAACACTAAGAATCACACCATAGTTAATTTTGAAGAAAGCTGGTTTCAGAAGATACTTGGCATTATCAGCGACCCGAACATTGCATATATACTTATGATGATAGGCATGTGGGGAATCATTCTCGAGTTCTACCACCCCGGCGCGATTCTGCCCGGAGTTACAGGCGCTATTTGTATTCTGCTTGGGTTGTACGGATTGCATACACTCCCAATAAATTACGCGGGGGCGGGATTGATCCTGCTTGCCATAATCTTGTTCATTGCTGAAATAAAAGTTACAAGCTACGGTATGCTTACCGTTGCGGGAGTAATCGCAATGTTCTTCGGCTCAATGATGCTGATAGATACTGGCTCATCGCCGCTTGAAGCTGCGATTAATATTTCAATGAGTGTGATAATAACAACCGTTATAATTATTGCGGGACTCTTTGCCATACTCGCGTGGCTTGTTATCCGCACATACAGACGCAAAGCTATGACCGGTGTATCAGGAATGATCGGTGAAATAGGCGAAGTATTCATAGATATTGTTAACGGCAAGGGAACAGTTAAGATTCTGGGAGAAATATGGAAGGCTAATTCGAATGAAAATATTCCAAAAGGTGAAAAAGTGAAGGTGCTTGAAGTGAAGGATCTGACTATAATAGTGCAGAAGGTATAGTGGGTTACAGGCTGCAGGTTACAGGTTACATTTATCAGGTTGAGATTGTAGATTGCGGAAGAGATGTGTTGAAGAAATGAGCTACTTTTTGCGAGGAGCGGTTGCGACGCCACGCCTTACAACCGCGATGCGGGAGGAAGGAAGCAATCTCATAAATTTAAAAATTCAATAGTTGTCGTTCAATATAAGTTTTATAAAATTTAAACCATAAGGAGACAATATGGAGGCAGTAATAATAACATTTTTGTTTTTTGCATTCCTTTTCTTTATCATAATTTTATTCAGCATGATAAAGGTTATGAGGGAGTACGAAAGAGGTGTAATTTTCAGGCTTGGAAGGTACTCACAAACCAAGGGACCGGGCTTAATTATACTTATCCCGTTTGTGGATAAGATGATAAAAGTAAGTCTGCGTACTTTGGTAATGGATGTTCCTTCACAGGATATCGTTACCAAGGATAATATTTCAGTTAAAGTTAACGCGGTTGTGTACTTCCGTGTATTGCAGCCGGAAAAAGCTGTGATAGAAGTACAGGACTTCCTGTTCGCAACATCACAGATTGCGCAGACAACCCTGAGGAGTGTACTCGGACAATCAGAAATGGATGAGCTATTAAGTGAGCGTGATGAGATAAATAAAAAGCTTGCTGTAATTATTGATGAACACACTGAACCGTGGGGAATAAAAGTTTCCAACGTGGAAGTTAAACAAATTGACTTACCGATTGAAATGCAGCGCGCAATGGCACGCCAGGCTGAAGCAGAAAGAGAAAGAAGAGCTAAGGTTATTCACGCTGATGGTGAGTTCCAGGCATCGCAGCGCCTTGCTGATGCTGCTGAGGTAATACAGAAGCAGCCGATTTCATTACAGCTCAGGTATCTGCAGACATTAACAGAAATTGCAACAGAGAAGAACTCAACAATAATCTTCCCGCTGCCGATTGATCTTATCTCACAATTTATGAAGATGATTGATAGCGGAACGAAGAAATAATAATTTTTTTGTTTTTTAACAAAAGGCGGGTAGTTTACCCGCCTTTGTAGTTATAAATTCAAAGATTATGCATTATATTTGTAGTAATTAAATCAAATTAATTTTGACTAAGATGATTGAAAATTCACTTACATTTGAAATTCCAAAAAGTGTTATAAAATTTTGTCTTAAGTTTTATGTGAATAAGGTTCTTGTTATTGCGTTTATATTAATTGGAATTTGTTTGAATGCCTATTCTCAACAAGGTTGGGTATGGCAAAACCCATTACCACAGGGGAATACACTTTCCAGCATTCAGTGTATTAATGTCAATGTCGCATATGCTGCGGGGTATTATGGAACAGTTCTCAAAACGACAAATTCTGGGATTAATTGGATTAGTCTTAATACGGGACTAACTGAATATTTCAATGCATTATCCTTCATTGATGTGAATACAGGTTATGTTGTGAGTAATGGGGGCGTGATAATAAAAACCACAGATGGCGGTAATACTTGGAATTCGCAAAATAGTGGCTCAAATCAATCCTTCCAATGTATTATTGCAATAAATCAAAGTATCGCTTTTATAGGTTGTGGAAGCAGCAATGTAAATGTTTATAGTCATATATTAAAAACTACAAATGGGGGAATTGCGTGGATGATAATTAACACCAATACAGTAAGTGATATTTATGGCGTAGATTTTATTGATATTAATACTGGTTTTGTGGTCGGTGAAAATGGAACTATACTTAAGACTACAAATTCTGGTCTGAATTGGACTATCCAGAGTAGTGGATTGCAAACTTTTTTGTCATCGGTAAACTTTGCAGATGCTAATACCGGAATTGCTGTTGGGCAATATGGCAGTACGGTTAATACTATCAATGGTGGTTTAAATTGGAATATCCATAATGGCTCTGGAGAATATCATTCTGTTAAATTCATAAACCAATCCTCGGCAATTGCAGTAGGTGGGAATTTTGGTGTTGAATTAGGGAGCGTTTCCATAACATCAAATGCAGGAAATAATTGGATTCATCATATCTATGTTGCAAATGCAGAACTAATGGACATTTCAATATCAAATTCCAATGATATTATGGCATGCGGCTGGTTTGGAGCTTTAATTAAATCAACAAATGGCGGACTAAATTGGATGAACTTAGATAATGGCGTAAGAAAAGAACTATCGAAAGTAATTTTCTTTGATCAAAACACAGGAATTGTGTCTGGTAAACCAACAATACTACGAACTACTAACGGGGGTTTAAATTGGTCTGAAAATTATAATTCAGCTATGATCAATGACATGTATTTTTTGAATTCTAATACAGGATTTGCTTTTGGTAATGGTGGTACTGTATTGAAAACAACTAATAATGGTGTAAACTGGAATTCTATGAATATACCAAACTGGAATTATTTTTTGGAGTGTGGTTATTTTAAGGATTCTGTAAATGGTTTTGTAGGCGGTCAATGGGGGACACTTTGGAAAACAACAAACTCCGGACAAACGTGGATTTCAATTCATTCAATCCAGCCCTATACATTGAATGATATGTATTGGATTAACACATCAACTGGTTTCATTGCTGGTGGTAACGGAAGAATCCACAAAACGACTGATTCTGGTATTACCTGGCAAACTCAAATACATAGTTCACAAGGAGATAATAAAAAAATTACTTTTCTCAATTCGACAACAGGATTCATTGCTACTAATAATTCCCCGTTAATTTTAAAAACTACAAATTCTGGAGATAATTGGATAGCTTATAATCTCAGTGTTCAAATAGGTCTAAAGGATATTCAGTTTATTAATGATACTACTGGTTTTGTTGTTGGCGGTGCATTTCCTTATTATTATAGTACACTATTACTTAAAACTACTAATTGCGGAGTAAATTGGTATAATTTTAGTCCAGGAACAGTAAATGGATTGACGTCAATGCAATTTCTTAATGATAGTATTGGTTATGTAGTGGGGGCAGGGGGAACAATTCTTTTCACTACTAATGGCGGCATTACATTTGTGAACCACACATCATCAAACATACCGAACGGCTATTTTCTTTCCCAAAACTACCCAAACCCATTTAACCCTGTAACAAATATCAAATTTAATATTCCCAAAAGGTCATACGTAAAAATATCAGTATTTGATGTTTTGGGCAAGGAAATATCAGTTTTGGTTAATGAAGAACTCAATACCGGAACTTTTGAAGTAAATTGGGATGCTTCAAACTTCCCAAGCGGTGTTTATTTTTATAAGATTGAAACTGATGAGTTTTCTGAATCGAAGAAAATGGTTTTGATCAAGTAAGTACAATGAATCTAATTAAAAGAACTCAACAATAATCTTCCCATTGCCGATTGATCTTATCTCGCAATTTATGAAGATGATTGATAGCGGAACGAAGAAATAATTAATTTTATCTTATTTCATCAAAAGGCGGGTAAGTTTACCCGCCTTTGTTGTTATAATTTCAAAGATTATGCATTATATTTGTAGTAATCAAATCAAATTTATTTTGACTAATATGATTGAAAATTCACTTACAGTATAAAAAATGAAAACGAAACGTCAAGTATTTTACTTATTATTTTTTTTGAATCTTATTGCGTACTCCCAGTCAAGTTGGCAATGGCTGAATCCTTTACCTCAGGGAAATACGCTTACTGGAATTCAATATATTAATTCAAATGTGGGCTACGCAGTAGGATATTATGGTACTGTCTTAAAAACGACTAATGGTGGCATCAATTGGATAAAAATGAATACAGGGCTAACCGAGTATTTCAATGCATTGTCATTCATAGATGAGAATACAGGATATGTTGTAGGTAATAGTGGATTGATAATAAAGACGACAGATAGCGGTAATTCCTGGGTTTGGCAAAACAGTGGATCGAATCAGTCCCTAAATTGTATCGTCGCTATTGACCAAAATTTGGCTTTTATTGGTGGTGGATACAATGGTTATGTTCAAAGTCACGTTTTAAAGACAACAAATGGCGGGAATAATTGGGAAATATTTAGTAGTGGAACATTTAAGGATTTATATGGAATTGACTTTGTTGATGAAAATAATGGTATGTTAGTTGGTGATTCGGGTGCTGTACTGAATACTAAAAATTCTGGCTTAACCTGGAGTACTCAGGTAAGTGGTGTCTATGCACATTTGTCTTCTGTTCATTTTTTGAACGTTAATACCGGAATTGCAGTAGGTGAAAATGGCTGGATAGTTAAGACCACTAATGGTGGAACTTCCTGGAATGCGCGAAGCATAAATTATGATGATTATCGAGTAGTTAAATTTATAGGACAAAATAAAGTGATTGCCGTTGGAGGGTGGTACTTTACAGAAAAAGGTTTAGTATCGGTTTCAACTGATGGCGGTGATAATTGGACTCATCAGAACAATGCAGGAAAACAAGAGTTATTAAGTGCTTCAGTTATTGGTTTGAATGATATCATAATTTGTGGATGGTTTGGTGCGTTAATAAAGTCCACTGATGGTGGTCAAAATTGGCTAAATTTAAATCAAACATTGCAAAGAGAGTTGTCGAAAGTATTTTTTTTTGACCAAAGTACTGGGA
>JABFSP010000312.1 GCA_013140565.1 Ignavibacteria bacterium | reverse complement strand
ACAATTGTATTAATATATATAATTAATTTGTACCTAATTGATCTTTACTGCATAAAAAAAGCCCGTGAAATTACGGGCTCTTAAAAAACTTTATGCAATTATTTACTCTTTTTCTGCTGACCAAGGTAGAAAGTAACCCCCAGGTATATCTGGAAGAACATAATATTCTTAGCTTTTAGTGTGCCGTTTTCCTTATCGTTCAGGTTATATTCACCTGCTGCTGATGTTGTTAAGTACTCTTTGCCCACCAGATTTGCAAAGTGATACTTTGCGCCAAACACCGCGCCAATGCTTTTATTGAACTGCACATCAACCCCGCCGCCAATGGCTAAGCCAAACCTTGAAGCTGATTTCAGGGTAGTAGTGGTTGTTCCAAAATCATCATGGTCGCTGGTTGATGGTGCTGTTACTGTTTCTTCGGTCTTTCCGCTGAAAAAATTGCCCGTCAGATCAAGCCCAACAAACGGAGCGGTTTTTTCACGAGGTGTGAATGAATATTCAGCGCCAAGATTAGCGCCAATAATGCTCATATTCGTGTGGAATGATATATCATTTGTATGAGAATACGCTTCTTCACCCGAAAATTTGTTATAACTTCCGCCAAAGGTTAACCTTATCCTGCCTTTTTTATCAACAGCATATTTACCTGTTAAGCCCAGATTAAATCCGGTTTTAACAAAGTATGATTCACCCAGCGAACTGTTGGCTGAATCAATAGTGCCTTTTAACTGCGGCAGCGGAAGGGAGTAGCCTCCGGTAACTGCAACAACAAACTTTGGCTGGGCATACATGTTGCCTGCAAAAATGACCCCCAAAAGCATCAAAAACAAAAATCCTTTTTTCATTTATTTTACCTGAATTTATTTTATAGGTTCTTTAGATAACCAAGTTTGTTACAAAAGTATGAAATGCTGACCCTTCAAAAAATTAACCAATCAACTGTTTGACCGGTTAACCATCAGTTAGCTTATAACCTGCATTTACTATTGCAGCTTTAACCTGCTCAAGTGTGACCTTTTTATCATCATACTTCACTGTAACGGTCTTGTTAATATGATCTGCTTTCACGGATTTAATCCCTTCAAGCTTCATTACTTCGGCAGTTACGGTTTCCTCACATCCTGAGCAATGCATGCCGTATGTTGGTATAACTTTGGTGCGTATCTTTTCAGTTTCAGCATTACCGGCAAATAATGTGATTGTTACAAAGAGGGCCAGTAGAATTGTTATTGTTTTCATATTACTGCAAAAATCCCTAAAATTGTGTTAATAAAAAAGGGAGTCTTTTATAGACTCCCTTCAAACTTAAATGCTTTATTTACTTATTTTTTTACCGTTTTCTTTGGTTCATTGAAGAAGAAAGAAACACCTGCATAAAGCTGAATGAAACCAATATTACGAGCTTTTGTTACTGTTGTTTCTTTATCGTATAAAGTGTATTCATTGGTGCTGTTAGCGTTTCCGCTGCCTGTTGAGGTAGCTGAATCTTTACCAATTAAGTTTGACATATTATATTTTACACCTAATACTGCGCCAACCTGTTTGCTTAATTTGAAATCCAAACCGCCGCCAATTGCGATACCGAATCTTGATGCTGATTTTAATGTACCTTCAAATTCATTACCGTTCTTTGGTGTGTATTTAGTATTTCCACTGAAGAAATTACCGGTAAACTCAGCGCCTAAGAATGGTTGTGTTTTACCTTTTGGCAGGAAGTTATACTCAATACCTAAGCCAATTGTGATCATATTCATTTTTGATAAAACTGTACCAGTATCAACACTATTATTTCCATTACTGAATACAACGCCGGTCATATCGCCACTTGAAAAGCTATTGTAACCGCCTGATAATGTTATACCAACATTTCTTTTTTTACCAAGATAGTATTTTCCATCAACACCAGCATGGAAACCGGATTTCATAAAATACGGAATCGGATCCTTGTTGATATCATCGGGGTAAGTACCTTTTAGATCAGGTAACGGCAGATTGTATCCGCCCGTTACATGTAATTTTAACTGGGGCTGCGAAAATGAAGAGTTATTGTTCAAACTTAGAAAAGCCGCAACTATTACTAATAAAGCTGTTAATTTTTTCAATTTATTGTTCTCCTTTTAAATATTTTGAAAGTTGTAAAATAAAAAAGGAAGTCTTTTATAGACTCCCTTTAAACTTAAATGCCTTATTTACTTATTTTTTTACTGTTTTCTTTGGTTCATTGAAGAAGAAAGAAACACCAGCATAAACATTAATCCATGATATGTTTCTTGCTTTCATTGTGGTTGTACCAACAGTATATTCTTTGTCATTCAACGGAAATTCAGTCTGACCAAGTGTTACTGTTGAATCATAGTCTTTTCCGATCAGGTTTGATAAGTTATAATCAAATCCGATAATTGCACCAACAGATTTGCTTAATTTGAAATCCAAACCGCCGCCAACTTTTATACCGAATCTTGAAGCGGACTTCAATGTAATATCAACGCCGCCTGTTGGTAAAGGCTCGGTTTTTGATGAACCGCTGAAGAAATTGCCTGTGAAACCAAGTCCTAAAAATGGCTGAGTTTTTCCTTTTGGCATGAAGTTGTATTCAACACCTAATGCAGCCTGGAAAATATTTATTTTATTTTTCTGGTTGTATGTTGTTCCAGCTACTGTTGAATCAACATTATTTGAAAACATGTTGTAATTCAAGCCTAATGTTATACCAACGTTTCTTTTTTTACCAAGATAGTATTTTACATCAGCGCCTGCATTAAAGCCGCTTTTCATACCATATGTATCTTTTTCAATTGTTGTGAATGTCTGCTCACCTTTTAGATCAGGTAACGGCAGGTTATAACCACCAGTTAAATGTACTTTTAACTGTGGCTGTGAAAATGTAGAATTATTGTTCAAACTCAAAAAAGCTGCTAATATTACAAATAACGCAACTAATTTTTTCAATTTATTATTCTCCTTTAAATATTTTTAAATGTGAATCGTTTTCTTTATTTGGTTTGTTAATGTAATTACAGGTAAACCTTTGTTTTTTAATCCGGTGGCTTGGCAGGCCATTAAGTTTGCCTCAATTCGTCTCCTTTTTAAAATTTAATCCTGTAATCAATAACGTAAATATAAACAAGTTTTATGAAAGATTGTTCCCTAAAATTTGTATATTGTTGTAAATATAACTATAAATTACTTAATTTTCAAGTACTTAAGTCTCATAGAATTCAGCAGCACAGTAACCACATCACTTAGCGCCATTATCATTGAAGCCATAACCGGGGTAACCGTCAGCCCTATGCCGGCAAATACGCCGGCAGCTACTGGAATAGCGGCAGCGTTATAAAAGAATGCCCAGAAGATGTTCTGCTTAATTACTGATATTGTCTTTCGGGATATTTTAAATAATGCCAGAATATTTTCAAGGTCGCCCTTAACAAGAATTACATCGGCTGATTGAATCGCTATATCCTGCCCGGTCCCAATGGCAATACCCAGATCACTTCTTGAAAGGGCAGGGGCGTCATTTATACCGTCACCAACCATTGCTACTTTTGCGCCCTTTGCCTGAAGCTCTGTTACATATTCCTGCTTTTTATCAGGCATAACCTCTGCATTATATTCATCAATCCCCAATTGCGAAGCAATATCTGCCGCAGTGACCTTGCTGTCACCGGTTATCATTGCAATTTTATACTTATCTGCTTTCAGCTTGTTCAGTATTTCTACAGCGTTACTTTTTACCTTATCGCTCAGTTCTATTTCGCCAATAAGCTTGTCATTTTCATACAGGTATATATTCTGTGAAGCGGATTTCTGCGAAACTGCCAGTTTCTCAGCCCGTGTCAGGTTTGCCCCGCCGATCATATATTTATTTCCGTTGATATTTCCGGTAACCCCGATCCCTGAGGTGATTACAAAACCCTTTACATCATAAAATCCGTTGCTGTTAACTTTGTATGCGGATGTTATCGCTTTTGCTATTGGATGTTCTGAAAATGTTTCTATAGATGCCGCGATCTTCAGGATCTCATCGCTGCTTATGCTGTTATACGAAGTAACTTTTTTAACATCAAACTTTCCATATGTTAATGTTCCGGTCTTATCAAATAGTATAGTATCTATCTTATTTACGTTTTCTATCGCTTCAGCGTTATTAAACAATATCTTATGCTCCGCTGCCTTGCCAACGCCAAGTACAATCGCTATAGGAGTTGCCAATCCCAAAGCGCATGGGCAGGCTATTATCAAAACTGCAACGGCTTTCAGCAAAGAAAAACTTAAAGTTTCACCTATATAACTGAACCAAATGAAAAATGTGGCAAATGCTATCACAATTACTATCGGTACGAATACCGCAGATACTTTATCTGCAATACGCTGTATCTTGGGTTTGGATTTCTGCGCATCCTTTACCATAAGGATTATTTTCGAAAGCAGCGAATCATTAACAGCCTTCTCTGTCTTAATTTTCAGATAGCTGTTCTGGTTCATAGTGCCGCCAAGTACTTTCTCTCCGGCTGATTTATCAACAGGCAGTGATTCACCAGTCATCATTGCTTCATCAACGCTTGAGCTGCCTTCAATTACTTTTCCGTCAACCGGTATTCTTTCACCGGGCTTTACAAGTACAATATCACCAACTTTTACTTTCTTAACAGATATTTCAAGCTCATTCCCGTTCCTTAAAACAACAGCTTTCTTTGCTTGAAGCTCTGTTAATGCTTTAATTGCGTAATGTGTTCTGTTCTTTAAGTTGAATTCCAGGTAATTGCCAAGCAAAATAAATGTAATTATCATTGCGGCTGATTCGAAATAAACCGTATGCATATGTTCACCCGAAATAGAAGGGAAGAGAAGTACAACAATACTGTAGAAATATGCAGAAAGAGTGCCGATGGCTATTAATGAATCCATTCCGGCTGAGCGTGCCCTGATATCAGCAATAAATCCTTTCATGAACTTTGCGCCGCACCAGAATATCACAATTGTTGATAGAGGCAATGATATCCAGTTGGCAGCATCCATGGAAATAAATGAAAGCGAGCTGATGTGGTCTATCATTCCAAGTATAACTATTACTACTGAAAGGGTAATGGATGTGATTATTTTCTTTTTAAAAAGCGAGCGTGCTTTTTGCTTTTCAATTTCAGAAGCCTGTTCATCTTCATCACTTTCCTGCTCAATTGCCTTGTAGCCAAGCTTATCAATTTCACTTTTCACGAACTCCAGGTTTGTTTCAGCGCCAGTGATTACAAAGCTGGCAGTTTCATTGGCAAGATCTACTTTGGCGTTTTCCACGCCTTCTAATTTATTAAGCCTGCGCTCTATTTTCATAGCGCAGGAAGGACAGTCCATTCCTTCAATATCCAGCTCAATTACATTAAAATCTATATTTGTCTTAGGTTCTTTATTTAAAGTATCTGTATCGTTCAATTAAGTGTATTTAATTATTTTCTGTGTACAACCTGCCCCGATGCCTGTTTATTAGGAACAATTATCATCTCAGCCACAACAACATTCAGAGGGCGGCTTGCCGCGTATATAACAGCGTCGGCAATATCCGCGGGCTTTAGGGGCTCTATACCGGTATAAACCGCTTTGGCCTTATTAACATTTCCGCGGAATCTGACAATACTGAATTCGGTTTCCGCAAGTCCAGGATCGATTGTTGTAACCCTGATATCAGTATCAACAACATCAAGCCTTATGCCCTTGGTAATAGCATCAACAGCGTGTTTGGATGCGCAGTAAACATTCCCCTTTGGATATACTTCATGTCCGGCAATTGAGCCGATATTTATGATATGTCCTGTACTTCTTTTTACCATATCCGGAAGTACTGCCCGTGTAACATAAAGCAGACCCTTAACATCGGTATCTATCATTTCTTC
>JABFSP010000180.1 GCA_013140565.1 Ignavibacteria bacterium | reverse complement strand
AATTGCGCTTGGCGTACTTGGATTTTTTGGATGGAGGCTGGCAGTAAAGCGACCCCCCCCCAACCCTCCCCGAAGGGGAGGGAGTTGAGTCTCCTATTCTTCCCTCTGCAGGGATCCTTCGATTAAACTTTAGCTTAAGAACAAGGCGGGAGATTTTCTGTTGATAATTCATAGATCAGCTCCGTTAGGAGCGTTATGTTTGTAACCAGAGTTTACCCATGGGCTGGCAAGCTCCGTAGGAGCGGCATGTTAATAAAATAAAGATTGAAGAAAATTTCTACGACTATCGTATAATTATAATCTAATTCAGCACTATACATGATAAAAGCTGTTATATTTGATATGGATGGCGTAATTGTTGATTCAGAGCCGATAATGGATATCGTCCTTATTCAGTTTTTCGAAGAAATGAGCATCAAATTTGATAAAAATATTGCAAAAGACTTCAGGGGAGGAAGCAGCGAAGCATTTTGGGGAGAATTAAAAAGAATATATTCATTACCTAATTCGGTTGAATATTATGTAGAAGAAAGACTTAAAAGAACAATTGAATATTACAGAAAACACGGAATAAAATTAATTGATAATGTAGTTGACTTAATTCAAGAATTCAAAAACCTGGATTTAAAAATTGCGCTTGCAACATCAGCGGCACATGAAAGAATGCAGGTTACGCTTGACATCCTGAATTTAGAAAAATATTTTGATGAGATTGTTACTTCAAGATATATAAAGAATGCTAAACCAGACCCCGAAATATTTTTATATGCATCTAATTCCCTTAATATATTGCCGGATAGCTGTATGGTAATCGAAGACTCCGGAAACGGTATTGCGGCAGCAAAAAAAGCAGGAATGTTTTGTGTAGGTTTTGATCAATATGGCGATCAGGATTTATCAAAAGCAGATCTGGTTGTCAAGGACTTTAAAGAAATTTCCAGAGACAACATCTTTGAATTTTTTGGTTTAGATATATCGCTCCTACGGAGCTCTGATAATTTTTAATTTCATTTTCTACAAACATTTCGCTCCTAACGGAGCTGAATACGAATTTATGATAAAAAAACAAATCCCCATTGTAGAGTTATATAAATTAGCAGTATCGAATAATCCGCACAAAATGAAATCCTGAAAATATCCTCCCCCACTGTCAGAGCCAGTCCATAGGCTTTACAAGGGGGGATTTGAACAAATGAAAAAATACATATTACTTCTGATTCTGTTACCACTCTTCATTAACTGCTCGAAGTTAAGCGAGCTTACTTCGCGTGAATCAAAAGAAAAGAAAACCGGTACTACCGTTATTGCATCCGATATCACACCCGGCGAGTATACATATGGTGTTGTTGCCGGCGCGCTTGAATGGAAGGACCCGGGCTTTTCACCATTCAGTAACCGCAACCGGAAAGATAAAGAGCTGTATGCATTGCTGAAATCGCAGGGCGTTAAGCCGAAGAATGTTTCATTGCTGATAGATAATGAAGCAACCGTAGATGCGATGAAATCGGCAGTACTTGCTGCGCTTGATAAAGCGCCTGAAGGTTCAACATTTATATTTTACTATGCCGGACATGGCGTAAAAGATGATGACAGCAAAATTTATTTTGCAAGTTATGATATTACCACAGGCAATTACAAAAAAACGGGATTTGATGTAAGCTGGCTTGGTGATGCCATTCGTAATAAATTCAAAGGAAAACTTGTATGGCTGTTGGCTGATTGCTGTTACTCTGGTGCGCTGCTGGATGAAGCGGAGAAAATTAACTCCGCGGGTAAAAATGTAATTGTACTGACTTCTGCGGCATCATGCAATATATCAACTGCCAACTGGACCTTCACGCAAAGTATTATTGATTGTCTCTCGGGTCTGCCCTTTGCCGATAGAAACAATGACGGAACAATTTCGATCAATGAAACAGGCACAGAGCTTGGCGACGCGATGAAGTACCGCGAGAGACAGATGTGCGGATACAAATTATTCGGCATTGATGAAACTGCACCGCTTGCAAAAACAATCGGCAGTGTAACTGCCGGTAGTGGTGATTTTGCACCCGGCACATATTATATGGCACCCAAAGGCGGAGATATGGCTGCTGTCAGAATTCTGAGCGCTGACAAAAATAAAATTGAGTGTGAGTTTTACGATTACAGTGATAAATCAACGGTGACTTTTACCAAAAATGAACTTCAGCCGATATACTTTGTGAATTATTCAAACGGCGATAAAGTAAAAGTATCATGGGAGGGTAAGTGGTATGACGCAGAAGTTAAGAAATCGCAGAATGATTTTTATTATATCAAATACGCAGGATATGAAGATTTCTGGAATGAATGGGTGGCGTATGACAGGATAAAAACGGGGAAGGAAAGATCGGCGCAGGTTGAGCAAAACGGCGTATGGTATCCCGCGGAAGTACTTGAAGAAAAAGGCGGGAAGTATTTTATCCGTTACACAAATTACAGCTACGTTTGGGATGAATGGGTTGGCAAGGAGAGGATAAAGTTTTGATTTTCCTGCTAACCCTTCGCTTAAGATGTGAATATGTTTTGATAAATATAATAAATGATGAAGATAAAAAAGAACAAAATAGAAAAATTCAGGAAGTACAATAACAATACATAGATCAAATAGTTTTTCATTTTTTTCTCCTTACTTTACAATAATCATTTTCATGGTTTTGATAAATTTCTGCCCTTCGCCCTCGGCATAAATGCGGTAGAAGTACACTCCCGAAGCAAGATTTGAGCCGTCAAACTCAACAGTATAATAATCCGCTTCGCGTGTTTCGTCTATTAGGGTCATTACTTCTCTGCCTATAATGTCGTATATTTTTATGTTTACTTTTCCCGTGACGGGTAATTCAAAGTTTATTTTCGAATTTGGGTTTGAAGGATTTGGGTAGTTCTGACTCATTTCAAAATTTCCCGGAGGGTTTATTGATATATCAGACTCCAAAGAGAAATATTCATAATTTCCGTTGAAATCAATTTGTTTCAATCTGTATTGGTATGTACCTGTTTTCAGTTTTTCATCTTTGAACAGATATCCGTTTGAAACATTTGAGGTGCCGTGACCCGGAATGAATGCTATTTTCTTCCATTCAGAAGTCCCCCCTTCGGGGGGATCGAAGGGGGTCAGTCTTCTTTCAATATCAAATCCGCTGTTATTAAGCTCCCACTCAGTTACCCACATCAGGGTTACATCTCTTTTGTTCACTGATGAAGTGAACGAAGAGAGGCTGACCGGAAGCGCCCCTGTACAAATTGAACCTCCGCCTGACCACGAGCCATTTATGTATATATTATTCGCGCATACATCAGCGCCGGTTTGAACTTCGAGGGAGGTTCCTCCATCGTAAGTTATGCTGCTGCTTGTCTGTGCTTCTGCCATATAGGTGAGCAGAGATGCAAGAATGAATATCAGGATTATTATTGTTTTCATGATTTGTTGAAATTTTTTAACCGCCAAAACCGCTAAGCACACCAATAAAGAATTCATGATCAGTAGCTCTAGCCGAACACTATTGATTTTCAGGAGAATTAATTTGTGAATTTACCGCTTTAATACGATTATCTTTTAGTTTTTCTATCTCAACGGCTAACACACTTTGCATTTCTTCAAACTTAGCAAGTTTATCTTTTAGCTCGTCATTTTCTGATTTTAGTTCCTGGATAGCTTTTATCATTGGTGCAATAAGATCGTTGTAGCGGAGCTGGTACTCGCCTTCATCGGTAACTGTAAGCATCCCTGTATTTTCAACGCCTTCACTTTTTAATACTTCTTCAATTTCCTGCGCAATAAATCCATATTCGTTCTTACCTGACTCATCATTATTACGTGTGTATGATACCGGTCTTAATTTGCTTATAAAACTTAATCCAAGGTTTGAATTTAATATATTTGATTTCCATCTTCTGTCGCTTGTAATTGTCCACGCAACCTGCACACCCGCATAAGTAACAGATGTGTTGCCAATACGCACCTGGTTGTTTGCGGTACCTGATGGAACCTGCGCGTTGTATCCAATCCCGGTGTTATTTGTACCTGTAGTATTAGAGGATAGCGAAAGGTATCCAAATGCGGAATTGTTGCTTCCAGTGGTGTTGGAAAAGAGCGAGGAATACCCGAAAGCCGAATTAACTACACCCCCGGTATTCATGTTTAGCGATTGATACCCAAATCCTGAGTTCCAGACACCTGTTGTGTTTGAGCTGAGCGACTGATATCCAAAAGCTGAATTTCTCTCACCGGTGTTGTTGGTTAATGATTGATACCCGAATGCTGAGTTCCTTTCACTGGTAGTGTTTGATTGAAGTGCAAAACTTCCAAAAGCTGCATTAAAGCTGCCTGTAGTATTGTATAATAAAGAATTAGTTCCAGTTGCAGTGTTATTTTCACCGGTGGAGTTGAAAATTAAAGACGCCAATCCCAAGGCCGTGTTATAAGAACCAGTTGTGTTGAAATTTAAAGACAGACTTCCCAAGGCAGTGTTATTTATACCTGTGGTATTACTATATAAAGACTGACTTCCTAAGGCAGTGTTATTTTCACCGGTGGTATTACTATATAAAGACTGACTTCCCAAGGCAGTGTTATTTATACCTGTGGTGTTACTATATAAAGTCTGCCTTCCCAAGGCAGTGTTAAAGCTACCGGTCATAGTAAAATTGCCGGAATTTATTCCCATGAAAGTATTAGCAGCCCCGTAGTTGTGTATAAATCTATCTACTCCTTTGAATATTACACCCGTTGTTGAGTTTGTTGTATTTTCGAGCCTGAGTGTTTTTAATATATTTATCTGTCCGGTTGTCTGGCTTAATGTCAGAAAACTGGTCGATCCGTCTTTTATTGTAAATGTGCCGCTTGAGCCAAGTGTGTTTGTAATGCTCTGCGATATTAACAGATTACAGATCAGCAGATTACAGAACGTGATGAAGAATATTTTAGCTTTCATAAATCTTTTTTATTAAATTATTAACCGCGCTGTTTATTTTTCTTTTAAAGATACATTCTTGGCGACTGAAAGCTCAATTACAAGCTGTTCCAGTTTTGCCAGCTTACTGCTAATCGGTCTTAATGATTCAACTTCAGCTGAAAGCCTGTCGTTATTATTTTTCAATTTGTCATTTTCAGCTTTTAGTTCCTGTATGGCTTTTATCATTGGAGCAATGAGATCGTTATAGCGGAGTTCATACATACCCTCATCGGTTACGGTAAGCATCCCTGTATTTTCAACGCCTTCACTTTTCAATACTTCTTCAACTTCCTGTGCAATGACGCCGTATTCTGTTTTACCGGATTCATCGTTATTGCGTGTATAAGTTACAGGCCTTAGTTTGTTAATGAAACTTAATCCCAGGTTTGAATTCGATATATTTGATTTCCATCTTCTGTCGCTTGTAATTGTCCACGCAACCTGCACTCCCGCATAAGTAACCGATGTATTACCAATACGCACCTGGTTGTTTGCAGTACCGGAAGGAACTTGCGCGTTGTATCCAATCCCGGTGTTATTTGTACCTGTAGTATTAGAGGAGAGCGAGAGATACCCGAATGCTGAATTATTGCTGCCCGTAGTGTTAGAGTTCAGCGATGCATACCCGAAAGCCGAATTAACTACACCCATAGTGTTCAGGTTTAGCGATTGATACCCAAATGCTGAGTTCCAGACACCTGTTGTGTTGGAACCGAGCGAGTAATATCCAAAAGCTGAATTCCTTTCACCGGTGTTGTTGGTTAATGATTGATACCCGAATGCAGAGTTTCTCTCGCCGGTAGTGCTGCGGGTAAGCGATTCATAACCGAAGGCAGAATTATAGCTGCCGGTAGTGTTGGAAGAAAGTGAAAAGTATCCGAAGGCAGAATTTTCATTGCCGTTAGTATTGGAGGAAAGAGAGGAATATCCAAAAGCAGAATTTAACCAGCCGTCAGTATTGGAGTAAAGAGAGGAAAATCCAAAAGCTGAATTATATGCGCCGGTAGTGTTGGCATAGAGCGACCAATTTCCGAATGCTGAATTATGAAAACCGTCTATGTTAGAATAAAGAGAACCAACCCCGAATGCTGAATTTTCATATCCGGTGGTGTTGTTTAATAATGACTCATATCCCAAAGCTGTATTTCCTGAACCGCTGATGAGATTAGAGAGAGAATTACTGCCAACACCAGTATTATAGTTTGCTGTTGACAAAGTAAAATTCCCGGTATTAATACCCATAAAAGTGTTATATGAAGTACCCGGGTAATAATTATGAATAAATTTATCTACCCCTTTAAAAATCACTCCCGTTGTTGAGTTTATTGTGTTTTCAAGCCGGAGTGTTTTTAAAATATTAACTTGACCGGTTGATTGGCTGAGGTTAAGATAATTTGTCGACCCATTCTTAATAGTAAATGTACCGTTTATGCCAAGAGTATTGGTGATGTTTTGTGAAAATTGCAGATTACATAACAGAAGATTTGAGATCAGAATGAAAAATAGTTTTGTTATCATGATGCCTTCCTTTGTGCAGTTATAGTTAGTTTTTTGTTTTCTTCTATTTTAAATATCTGTCTGTAATAAAGGGTACAGGATGCTTCGAGAACTTTATCTGAATCTGTTTGTGTAATTTCCTCGAGACTTTTTATCAGTCTATGGGTAGAGGGTTTAAGCCTGTAACCGCGTGATGTTTTTATCTGAACTTTTCGCATTTCTATAGAATTGATCGTGCACATCATTGTGCAACTGTGCGAAAATAGTGAACAGGATGCGTGCACAACAAAGAAAGATATTTCAAAAAATAACGATGAATTTACAGTTATCGCCTGATTTTGCTTCACAACTTGCGATTATATGAAAAAATGCTCATTTTTGCGTCTATTATAATAACGGGAGATTTATGAAAAACAATAAAGTGTTCGGCTTGCTCAGAACTTTTTCAAAAGAGGAGTTCCGTGAATTCGGGAAATTTATAGCCTCGCCGTTTTTTGCAAAAGGGCGGAATGTAGTTCCGTTGTATCGTTACCTGAGGAAATACTATCCCGAATTTGATTCGCCAAAAATGACATATGAGGATGCCTTTGCAAAAATATTTCCGGGTAAAAAAATCGGCCTGCAGGTGTTAAAAAATTTACTTTCCGTAATGCAGAAAATGAGTGAAGAGTATCTGTTTGAAATAAACATAAGACGAGATAAGCTTGATTATTATGTTCACTTGGGTGATGAGCTGCAGAACCGCAGGCAATTTATCGCAGCTGAAAAAAATCTTAACGAAGGGTTAAAAGAAGCTGACAACAGAGGGGCGGAGATGAGTTATTTCTATTACAGCTATACGCTTGAAAAATTAAAAGACCAGATGTTTCTGAAAAGATCTGATGACCGAAGCCGCACCAAAACCACATATAATCTATCCTCCGGGTTTCTAAGCTATTTCATTACTGAAACAAAAGACGTATTTGAGTCAATTCACATAATGGAGTATAATAGTAATCTTTCGCCTGTTAGGAATCCACTCTATATCTTTATGAAGAATTTTGTAAAACTGGATGATTATATAATATACTTGAGAAATAGCCAACCCGAATTTTCTGAAATAGATGAAATGCACATACATTTGATAAAATTGTGTATTAACGGAGAGGATGAGGCATCTTACTTAAGGCTTCGTGAACTTCTTAGGAATAACTTTAATAAGATAAGCAGACTAGAGGCTTTCTATACATACGGCTCTCTTGAAAGAATTGTTACGTTGCTGGAGTTAAAGAGTCCAAAATACAAGAACGAATTGTTTGAAGTATATAAAGAAATGCTAAAATATAATATTTACAGGAACACAGAAAACGGATTCATTTCGGCTGCCCGATTTACAAGTATCGTTGTACAGGCTGTAGCCGCAGGAGATCATAATTGGGCAAATAATTTTATCAAAGAATATAAAAATAAAATACTACCGGAATTCAGGGAAAGCAGGCACAAACATGCTCTTGCTTTACTTGAGTTTGAACAGCGCAATTTTGAAAAGGCATTGAAGCTAATCAGCAGAATCAAATATGAGGCATTCGCTTTTAGGTATTATCTAAAATCATTGCAGTTAAAAATATATTACGAGCTTAACATGTATGATGAAGCGATATCGTTAATTGATACATTCCGGCATTTTTTGAGAACTACCAAATCACTGCCGCAGTTCAGAAAAGACAGGTATGCTGCATTTATAAAATTTACAAGCTCCCTTCTAAGAGCAAAAGATAAAAAGCAGGATTATTCCATGGTAAATCTGAAAAGTGAAATTGAAAATGATCAAATGCTTGTGGAAAAAAAGTGGCTGCTTGAAAAAGCGGGAGAACTTGTGATTAATTAAACTCAATCTGGTTTGAAACCAAACCGCATACCTTTACGTTAAAGAAGAAAACCAAAATCAGACCATTAAATCCAAACTATGTCGTCATTTATCAGCAATTTACGCGAAAATAACAGGCTAAGTGTTACTGTTATTCTAGCCATGTCGTGCCTTTTAAGTGTATCCATTGAGGCATTCAGAGTGTATTACTCCGGCTTCAATACTTATTTATTCCTCATATGGAATTTATTCCTCGCCATTCTGCCATATGTTATCAGCACATTTTTTCTGCTCTATTATAAGAAGATAAATTCGCTGATACTGACAGGAATAATTCTTGCATCATGGCTTCTCATTTTCCCGAATGCGCCATACATTGTTACTGACTTTTTCCATTTAGAGCCGCGCGCAAATGTGCCATACTGGTATGATCTTGGAATGATACTTTCTTTTGCATGGAATGGATTGATACTCGGATTTATTTCACTGTACGATATTCAGACCGCGCTGCAGCGCCGGTTCGGCGCTATTAAGGGCTGGGCATTCGCGATATTTTCACTGGTGCTTGGAAGTTTCGGGATATATTTGGGCAGGTATGAGAGATTCAACAGCTGGGATGTTCTTACAAATCCGGTAGAGCTGTTTGTTGATATCGCAAACCGTTTCATCCACCCCATGCAGCATCCAAGAACAATGCTGATGACATTATTGTTTTCTGTTGTGCTGATATTTGGCTACGTAACACTGGTTGTGATGTTCAAACCGGGAAGAGAAAAAAATAACAATAAACATGCCGCTCCTACGGAGCTCAATTAATCTTTTTCGATTGTCTCCTACAAACATTTCGCTCCTAACGGAGCTTAGTTAAAACAAGATAAAGAGCCTTACGGCTACATGGAGTAAAATTGTATAAATGCTTCAGATTGTAGGCGGCATGGCTCGCCTGCCGCTAATAATAACCGTCAGGGTCCCAAAGGGGTAAACATGGCCTGACGGCTACAAAATACGGTTTTGTTTTATTGATTACATTTTGGATTTAATGCTTCGACTCAAATAGCTATCTTTGCCTCTTACCATAAATTACAAATACATATAAAATTACAGCGGATAAACTGAAATAATGGCAGATAATAAAATTATATTTTCAATGGTGGGGGTAAGCAAAACCTACCCGCCGCAGAAACAGGTGCTAAAGAACATTTATCTATCATTTTTCTACGGAGCAAAGATAGGCATCATCGGTCTGAATGGTTCAGGTAAATCAACCCTGCTAAAAATTATAGCAGGGGTTGAAGATAACTTTAACGGCGATGTTCATTTCACAAAGGAATATAGTATCGGATTGCTTGAACAGGAGCCGCATATTGATGAAACCAAGACTGTAAAGGAAATTATCCAGGAAGGCGCCGGGGAAATTGTTGACATACTGAAAGAATACGAAGAAGTGAACAATAAGTTTTCAGAGCCGATGGATGATGATGAAATGACAAAACTTATCGAGCGGCAGGGCGAGCTGACGGAGCTTATAGATCACCACAACGGATGGGAGCTTGACGCAAAACTTGAGCGCGCAATGGACGCTCTAAGAACACCCGAAGGCGATGCGTTGATTAAGAATCTAAGCGGCGGTGAAAAAAGACGCGTTGCGTTGTGCCGATTATTGTTAAAGGAACCTGATATACTTTTACTTGATGAGCCTACAAACCATCTTGATGCTGAATCAATTGACTGGCTGGAGCAGCATTTGAAGCAGTATAAAGGAACAGTAATTGCAATCACACATGACAGGTACTTTTTGGATAACGTTGCGGGATGGATACTGGAGCTTGATAGAGGCGAGGGAATTCCCTGGGAAGGAAATTACTCAAGCTGGCTTGAGCAGAAAACGACAAGATTAGAGCAGGAAGAGAAGCAGGAATCAAAGCGCCGCAAAACACTTGAGCGTGAGCTTGAGTGGGTCAGAATGTCACCGCGCGCAAGGCACGCAAAATCCAAGGCAAGACTGCAGAACTATGATATAATGATGAATGAAGATACCAAACAGAAGGAAGAGAAGCTTGAGATATTTATTCCAAACGGTCCAAGACTTGGCAACAAAGTTATTGATGCGGTTAAAATTAAAAAAGCGTTTGGTGACAAGCTATTGTTCGATGATATGAATTTTCAGCTTCCGCCTGCTGGGATTGTTGGTATAATAGGACCAAACGGCGCGGGTAAAACAACGCTTTTCAGAATGATACTGGGCACTGAAAAACCGGATGGCGGAGATTTTGAGATCGGTGAAACCGTGCAGGTTGGATATGTTGACCAGGCGCATGCGGAAATAAATCCCAATAAAACTGTATGGGAAGCGATATCCGAAGGCGCGGAGTTTATTGAGCTTGGCGGCAAGCAGTTCAACAGCCGCGCGTATGTATCGCGCTTCAATTTCAGCGGAACTGACCAGAGCAAAAAAGTTGGTGTGCTCTCAGGCGGTGAGCGTAACAGGCTGCATTTAGCTTTGACGCTTAAGTCGCAGGCAAATGTTCTGCTGCTTGATGAGCCGACAAATGATATTGATGTGAATACTCTTAGAGCGCTTGAAGAAGCCCTTGAAGATTTTGCCGGCTGCGCCGTGATAATATCACATGACAGGTGGTTTCTGGATAGGGTTGCTACGCATATATTAGCATTTGAAGGTGACTCAGAGGTCTATTACTTTGAAGGCGGCTACACCGATTACGAAGAGAACAAGAAAAAACGCCTTGGTGATGTTGAGCCGAAGAGGGTGAGATATAAAAAGCTGGTTGAGTAAAAAGTGGGTTGTAGGTGACAACATCAACAACGGAGTTTCATCGGGGGCTAAAGCCCCCTTTTCTTCCTGTTCAAATCCACGACCTAACTGAGAAACCAGTCAAGAAGGTCGTGGCAATTCAAATTGATTAGCCCCGCTCTTTAGAGCGGGGATTAGGGTAACCCAATAAAGGGCTTTAGCCCCAGTTGAGAACCTAAATAATAAACATTTTTTCGATGAAAAATCTCTTTAAAGTATCAAACCCCCAGCGGGAGACTCTGCGAAGACAACTAAATTAAGCGGGATAATCCGCAGTTCCGCAGTACTTCAATTGCTGCCGGCTCCGGCCCGCAGCTCTTCAAGCTTTTCGTTTATCCACTGTTTCATTATCCATCCGCGTTTTTCGTGGTCTTCGGTTATACTTTCTATATCCTGTGCGGTATATTTTTCGGGCATCGCTTTGATCTTGAACACTTTTTCAAGAAAATAAACTGTCGTAAGGTATTTTTGCCGAAGGATATCCGTCAGGTCTTTATTTGTTTTGATATATGCCCTGTATGCATTCACCGCATCAAGTCCCGACTCAAATTCGTTCAGGTTGTAATACAAAATGAAATAGAGTCTTCTGATGCGCAGGTTTATTTCAGTATCCTTATGCCACAACCCGGCCAGCAGAGCTATTGCTTCGGTGTATTTGTTTTCTGCGGTAAGTATATATGCTTTGCTTAGTTTATAATTCACCTCCCTGTTAACGGGTCCCACTGAATCGCCGTATTTTTCGAGGAATTCATTAGCTCCTGCAATATCCTTTTCGTGAATGAACATCATAATGGTTTCGGTAAAGTAATGAAAATTGAATGGTCCAAGCCCCTCTGAATTGAATTTAATTTTTTCCATCATAAGTATCCGCATATCAAGTGATTCCCTCATAAAACCGGGAATTCTAGCTCTGTGCGCCGTTGAGCAGTACGAAAGCGCTTTTGTTAATATAGAAAATCTCTCGTAGTTTTCATAACTTTCAATTGTATCGTAAATAAGTTTCTTAAGTTCCCAAAACGGTCCCGGGTCTTTATCATTTATCAGGAGCCTTATGAGCAGCTCGTTAAGCTTAATGTAATCAAAATCCTTTTGGTTTAATCCCTTCATTTCATCCGCCAGGTTTTTAAAATCTATGTGCTTTGCAAGTATGGTATTCAGGTCTTTTTCATATTTGCTGTTCACGTTATCTATGTTGATGTGTATTTTCCACATATTCCTTGAAAACCTCCGGTAAAATTCACACACACTATAGATCATTTCGTTGTAAATCGCGTCTTCAAGTCCTTTATCATCTGAGCGCGAAGAGTTGAAAAAATACCTGCTTTCCTCCGCAAGCACGCGGTCCAGGTAATAATAGTTATCAATAGGCTCTTGTTCAAGTTCTGCTGTAACCTTATTTATGATCTTACCGTAGTAGCGGTCAAGCCTGCGGTTATCGTATTCATCTGCCAGCAATATGCGGTTCCTGTACCGGTTCAGCGGTTTGCTGCGGACCGAGTTTATCACAAGGAATTCTTCTGCAATCGAGGCAAGTTCGCTGACAAGATTTTTCATTATCCCGTAATTGAATTTTTTTCCGGGAAAAATTTTCCCGAAAACCTCTTCTTCGGATATCCCGTTTGGATCATCTTTCAATACATGCTTTTTTAAAACATCATAAAGCTTTACAATATTTTTATTGGTATTAAAATAGGGTGACCTTACAAAAGCTGAGAATTCTTTCAATTCTTCGGCTGAAAATGTTGATATGATGTCAACTGTTTTGGATCTGGGCATATTTTCTTTTTTTACGTTCTTAACAGTTTTTTAAGCTCCGTGGTTTTACCAAGGAACCATTCTTTCCGGGTAACAAGAAATGTCGCGGCGGTATTTTCCAGCCGGGTAATATCTTCAACTGTATATTTCTCAGGGTTCGCCTTTATTTTAAAGAGTTTTTCAAGGGTGTGAACCCTTTCCGAAAGATTTATCTTAACCGGTTCTATGAATTCTTCGGTATCTTTTATGAAGTGTTTCATAGAGTCGATTGCGGAAAGTCCTTCTTCAATATATCCGAGATTATAGAATGCGAAAAGCGCAACCATCTTAACCGAGAACTTCGCCTGGTAATCGGAAAATTCCGCATCGCGGATGAGGCTGAGAACTTTTTCATGGTTCCCTTTTGATTCTTCTATCAGCGCCATTGAATAGCTGTAAGAGCTTTTTCTCTTGCTTTCTTCAATATCGTTCAGGTGATCACGTATCACACTTTCGGCAAATTCAATATCACCCATTATGACAAATACCTCTATCATATTCCTGAATACACCGGATTGCAGGGGGGCAAGACCTTCTGTGTTGAATTTAACGTGCGCAAGCTGCGTTTTTCTTAACAGTGAAAGCTCATTTAGCAGCTCTGTGCTGCTTGCTCTTATATATTTGTTAAGCGTAAACCCGAATAATGCTGAAGTAAGGAACCATTTTTCAGAATTGGAATAGTTTCCGATGTTTCCCAGAATGATCTCTTTAAGTTCATTGTAATTTTCAATGTCATCCCTATCTCTGTATAACTTCATTAATCTTACCTGCAGGTTTATATAATCAAAATGTTCCGCCTGCAATCCTTTAATTTCCTTCAGAAAATTTTCAAAATTAAAATGCCTGTAAAAAGCTTCAGCAATATTTATTTCAGGGGTATTATTAAGCTGGTTTTCAAGGTATTCCATACCCGCAATATTCTGCTTTAGTGTTGAAATAATGTCACAGGTGCTGTAAATGCTCATGGGGTATATAGTATCATTTGCCCCGGTGTATTTGCTTTTTGTGGTGTAATGCTTGTATAAAGTTTCTATCAGGCGGAATTTATTCCGGTAATAATCTGTGCTTAAAACAGAATACTCCATTTTATCATCAAGTTTTTTATACTCAGAGTGAAAGAGTTTATCAAGTGAATGCCTGTTATAGCTCCTCAGCCTTCTTATGGATTCTTCGAAATCTACGGTCAAATCACCTTCAATCGGGTGAACCGCAAGGAATTTTTCACACAGCCCGAAAAGTTCGCTAAGCAGGTTTTTCATTATACCATAGTTGTATTTTTTCGCGGGGTAAACCCGTTTAAAAAGTTCTTCTTCAAAAAGAGGTTTACCTGATGCTTTTTGTATATGTTTCCTGATAAGCTCAAAAAGTTTGATAACAGCTTTATTTGAGTTATAGTACGGTGAACCAATAAACAACTCGAATGATTTTAATTCAGCCGGAGAAAAGGTTTTGATTACATCATAAGCTTTATTTTTTAACATACTGTTTTAGCAGAATAAAAAAATTAATAATATTTGTTTTTAAGTTCTTCCAGCTTGCTTAAGTACCACTCCTTGGCGTTGATACCCGAAGCTTTTACAAAATCGATCTGCTTCTCCAGTTTTTGAACGTCATATTTTTCGGGTGAAGATGATATTTTAAAGAGCTCGAAATATGTTTTACAGCTATCGTTAAGTTTTTTTCTGAAATCGGGGTGCAGTTCCTTTGTATCGGCAAGGAATTTTTTGAATGAATCGATCATAGAAAAACCCTGCTCAAACAAACTGAGCTCATAACAGCATCTGAGGTACAGGAATTTAGTGCGAAGCTTGATATGAAAATCAGCCTGGCCGGTACGGGCAAGCTCCTTAAGGCTTGATTCATAATTCTTTTCTGCGGCAAAAATGTATGCGCGTGCAAGCCGGTAAGCAACATCTCTCACGGATGGGTCAACATCTTTTCTGAACTCTTCGGCAAACTTTGAAACATAATCCGTTTCGCCAAGTTTGATACCCGATAGTACGGTATCAAGATAAGATGCAAGAAAAATATATCCAACTCCGTCTTTGTTCATTTTTACGTGAGTGAACATTTTTTTCAGCAAATAGAACTTTTCAGCAAAAAATTCCCCGCTGCCTTCGGATGCGCGTTTTTCGGCATATAAAAGAAGGTAATTATTTATGATCGTGTAAAGCATCTGGTTCGAATATAATTCGGTATTCTTAAACACAACATCGTGAAGCTTATAATAAACTTCATCGCTGCCGGAGGTAAGCATTACAATAAAATGCAGCCTGATCAAAATATCTTCTTTGTTCTTTATTGATGAACTTTCTACGATCCTGGTAAAATGTTCAATATTTATGCTCGTAAAAAATTCCTTAAGCAGGTCTGTTTCGGGTTTATGGTTTGTAGAGTGCTCTGCGGTGTACTGCAGCGCGTATTCATCTGCAAGCATTGAAATTATCTGCGGAAAGGTGTATTCAACCACGTTAAGTACGTTCTCGGAATATTCGTTTATATTACTTCTGTTCCTGTGATAATCTTTTGCGGTTTCATAAAGCCTGCCGAGGTTTTGGTAATAACTGCTGTTGATCTTTCCGGCTTTTATCTGTTCTTTTGTTCTGGTGAATACCTGTTTGAAGTTATCATCAAGGCCCCTTCGCTCCAGCTCTTCAAGCAGTAATATCTGCTGTTCGGTTTCTTTTATTGTTCTATTGTTAAGATTTAAAACAATAAACTTTTCGGCCTGTTTAAAAAGTTCGCTCATCAGGTTTTTCATTATGCCGTAATTATACTTTTTCCCTTTGAAAATTTTCCCGTACAGGAATTCTTCCGTCAATTTTTCAGCTTTATCAGCAAATAAAGCCTTTTTGATCTCACCAAAGAGCTTAATTAAAGACTTATTGGAATTGAAGTATGGCGACTCAAGAAACAGGGAAAACTCCTTCAATTCAGGCTCACTGAATGTGGAAATAACCTCAGTAGCTTTATTTTTTATCATATATTTTTATGAAAATTATCGCTTCAAAATACGCAAAATTTTAATGAAATTCACGTTTTTAAAGTAATTGCCCGTAATTATTTCTGTGAAAAATCGTATAAAGATTCTTTGAACGGGGACAGCATAAAGGATAAGTTTGTATCAATAAAAAATCCGGTGGGGACCAATGTTCAGTCAGAACAAAAAATATCAATCATACAGAAATTACTATCATCTCCACATCCCACCGGAGATACGCTGAAAAAAGACCTGCTTTCCTTAATTGGTAAGCGGGTCTAAAAAGCGTAAGATCTAAAGTGAGAAAATAAATTCTTTAAGGAGAAAACAAATATATGAAGTACTTAATTGTAATAATTGCGGTTCTTTTTATCTGCTCACCCCGTGACTCAAACTCACAGGTAAGCCAGGAGTGGGCTAAGAGGCTCAACTCCTCCGGTACAAACAATGATTATGTGCGCGCTATGACATATGACGCCTTAGGTAATGTTTACATTACTGGCGGCGGCGGGAGCAATTACCTTACCGTAAAATACTCCCCCGAAGGCACTGTACTTTGGCAGGCCGTTTATAACGGACCCGCTAATGATGCTGATTATGGTACTGCCATAGCCGTTGATGCCACCGGAAACGTATACGTTACAGGCAGAAGTTTTGGCAACAGTACAGGAACTGACTTCGCAACAATAAAATATGACGCCTCGGGCAATCAGCTTTGGCTGCAGCGTTACAACGGAACAAATAACGATGACGACGCGCCTGTATCAATTGCCGTTGATGCCGCAGGGAATGTTTACTCAGGCGGCTGGTCTTCAAGAACCACAACAGGACTTGATTATGCTATTGTGAAATATTCAGCAGCAGGCTCGCAGGTATGGGCAAGAACTTACAGCGGACCCGGTAGCGGAAATGATTTTATGAATATGATGATAATTGATGCAAGCGGGAATCTTTACGCTACCGGCAGCAGCCGCGGAGCAACTAATGATGATTACGCAACCGTAAAATATTCATCAGCCGGCACACTGTTATGGACAGCCCGGTATGAAGGAAGCGGCGTTGATGAAGGAATAGCCTTAACCGTAGATCTTCAGGGTAATGTAATTGTCACGGGAAGCTCGGTTGCTTTAAATGGTAAAGATTATACTACAATAAAATATAACAACGCCGGCGTTCAGCAATGGCTTAAAAGATATAACAGAACCGCATCAACCGAGGATGTTCCTGTTGGGTTAGTAAGCGATAACACGGGAAACGTTTATGTAACCGGCTATTGTGAAGGTTTGAATACAACTTCACTTGATTATGTAACCCTCAAATATAATTCAAATGGCGACCAGCAGTGGGTTAAAACATTTAACAGCGGACTGGTTGGGGTTAACGATAAGGCTTCATCAATAGATATTGACCAAACAGGAAATATTTACGTAACCGGCACAACAATAAGCGGAGGCAGTGATGTGGATTACGGAACAATAAAATATTCACCTTCCGGTGATGTGTTATGGTCAGTTTTGTATGAGAGCAGCCTTTCCGGCAACGATAATGCCGTTATGGTAAAATGCGATATTAACGGGAATGTTTTTGTAACCGGTCACGCAACAGGCAGTATAACCGGACTTGATTACCTGACAGTAAAATATTCTCAGCCAATAGGGATAACGCCTATCAGCACAGAAGTGCCGGAAGGTTTTTCGCTGGGGCAGAACTTCCCGAACCCGTTCAACCCGGTGACAAATATCAAGATCCAAATGCCAAACAGCGGATTTGTAAAGCTTGCAGTATTTGATATTACGGGCAAAGAAGTTGCAGTATTGGTGAATGAGAATCTGAGTGCAGGCGCGTATAATGTAGATTTTAATGCATCACATCTTGCATCAGGAACATATTTCTACAGACTGGAAACTAATGGCTTCATTGACGTTAAAAAAATGATAATAGTAAAATAAAAAAAACAATCTAAATCAATAAAACAATGAAAACAATAATATTAATCTTTTTAATTGCATTAACAGCGGAATGTCGCTCACAGATAATACAGGAACAGGCATTCGTACAGCAGCTATGGAAGGCAGAATTTGGTGCAGAGAACCAGCTTGGTATGACGGTTGATGCTGCCGGAAATATTTATGTTATCGGATCAATTTTTAACGAAAGCTTTGATTGGCTGATAATAAAATACAGTCCATCAGGTGAAAGGCTTTGGTTTACGCAATTTAATGAAGATTATGGTGAACGTGATGATATACCGCATGCAATTGCTGTTGATAACTTAGGCAATGTTTACGTTACAGGTGAAAGCTATTATTTATCTGCTGATTACCTTACTATAAAATATAATTCCCAGGGTATTGAGCAGTGGCAAAAAAGATACGGCGGGCCTTCGCAGGATATTGCTCATGGTATTGCACTTGATGAGAACAGAAATGTTTATGTTACAGGACAAGAAATGACAAGCGGCAATCTGAATTGCGTTACATTAAAGTATACTTCAGGGGGGGATCTTCTGTGGGAAAAACATTATGACGGCCCAACCGGCAATTATGATATGGGAAAAGTAATTGCAGCTGCTTCAGACGGAAGCATCTACGTTACAGGCAGCACTGAAAGCCCTGCAAACGGGTATGACTATTTGCTTATTAAGTATAATTCATCGGGAACAGAACAATGGGTAAGGACTTTTGACGGCCCGGCGCATGGAACCGATGGTGTTCGAAATATGGTACTGGGATATAACAACAGTATTTTTATTACAGGAATAAGTGAAGGCACGGGAACAGATTATGATTATCTTACAGTAAGGTATAATGCAGCCGGGTATATTCAATGGTCAAAAAGGTATAACGGTCCTGTAAACGGCGATGACCGCGCAGTATCACTTGCAGTTGATGATATCGGGAATACATATGTAACAGGATACAGCATGTCAAACACAGGTTATGACTATGCAACCGTAAAATACAGCCTTAACGGAACGTACCAATGGTTAAAAAGGGAAGATGGCAGCAATGCTTCTGATGATTATGCCGGTGATATAGCTGTTGATGATGACGGTGATATATATGTAACGGGCAAATTTAAAAAAGCCAATGATAACTACCTGATGGCAACGGTAAAATACAGCTCTTCGGGCAGCCAGAAATGGGTTAAAAAATATGATGTTTCAGGAAAGGTAAGTGAAGGGCGTAATATTTTTGTTGACGGCTCAGAGAATATAATTGTTGGAGGTATGAGTGACCGCTCCGGAAGCGGACATGGGTGGTATGAGCAGTTCCTTGTGGTAAAATATACACAGAGCCAGTATGTGATCCAAAACAGAGTTGGCATTCCAAACACTTTTTCACTTTCACAAAATTATCCGAATCCTTTTAATCCTTCTACAAAAATTTCTTTTTCAATTCCAAATAATTCGTACACAAAGCTTACAGTTTACGATATTTCCGGTAAACAGGTTGCTGAGCTTGTTAACGGTGAACTTGAAGCGGGATCATATAATATTGATTTCGATGCGTCACAGCTTTCGAGCGGTACGTATTTTTACAGGCTGGAGACGGGTTCATTTGCTGAAGTGAAGAAAATGGTGCTGGTAAAGTAAAGAGCGAACACACCCCGTCACTCCTTCGGAGTGCCACCCCTCTCAAGAGGGGAATTAGATATAAAAAAATAAAAATATACAGGAGAAATAGGTTATGAAAACAATTTCAACATTCATTTTAAGTTTTACGGTTCTAATAGGCAGCCTGAATGCGCAGATGTTCTGGAACCAGGCTGCGAAGTTTGAAAACGGATCATACATTGCCGGGCCAAATACGCTCTCGCTGAATATAGTCGGCAGTCTTACAGTTGAAGCGTGGGTTTACCCGACCGTTAATTCAGGTACAAGATATATAGTATTCAAAGGAAACGCTTCGAACGGTTATTACCTGAGAATTAATTCAAACGGGACAGTTTCACTTGGCACAAACGGTCTGAACCGAATAACAAGCACAGCGGTTATTCCGGCAGGCAAATGGAGCCATATTGCAGGATCATACGACGTATCAAATAATGGTTACAAAATTTTTGTGAACGGATTAGAAGATGCATCGCTGATAAGCATAATCAACAGCGCGCCGAATACAAATACAGATTCATTATTGATCGGTAAATTCGGCGCAAATACTTTTACCGGTTTAATGGACGAGGTGCGCATATGGACAAAGCCTGTGAGTCCTACAATGATAAGAAAAAGCTTCAGAACTTCGCTTTCAATTTCAAACGGTCAGTATGTATCACTCCTTTTTTCAATGCCGTTCCAGAGAATTAACAGTTCAGGCACATCATTTACAATCCAGGACCTTTCACTTAATCCAATTTCGGTGAATCCGACTTACAACCGCGGTGTAACCGCTGTGGATCTGGGAGGCAGACCATCTGATTACTTAAGCGGGAACGAATCGTTGGTCTTCGAAGGCAACAATGATTCTTATGCTGAACTTCCGACCAATGCCCTTAACAGCCTTACAGGCGCAATGACAATTGAGGCATGGATAAATGTCACAGGTTCATCAGCTGTAAATCAGTACATAATCCACAAAAATGCACCCGGCGGTAACGGTTACAGGCTGATGGTGAACAGCTCACAGAAATTAAGCTTTTCAATAAACAATTCAGTCTTCAACAGCGGCTCTGCTGTAATTGAATATAACAGATGGTATCATGTAGCATGGGTTGTCTCTGCTTCAGGCGGTTCCTCGCTCTATATTAACGGTAACCTTGATGCTTTCTATGGATCATCCGGCACGCCTGCCGCAAATCCTGAAAACGTATACATCGGCAGAGGATTAAAAGGTAATATTGACGAATTACGCGTGTATAAATTTGAGCGCTCCGTTGTTGATATAAAAAAATGCATGTACGAATCAATGGATGATGCAAACGCTCCTGCAGGTGATTGTTTTGTTTTCAACTTCGATGGCTCTGCCTGGGCACAGAAAAACTTTCAGTTTTTTACGCTTAACGGCAATACTTTTTTTTCAAATACAGCAGCATTCAGCAGTTCATCAAGTCCGCTTGTAAGGGCAGATAATATCAATTTCCGTGAAGGATTCTATAAAGAGATCACATACCGCAGGATCCCCGAAACAGGTACGCAGGGCGGAATGACCGATGATTCAATATTTATTCCGGATAATGTAACTATCAATGATGTAAACCTGTACTTAAGTTTTAATCATGGCGCAGCGGAGCAGCTTTCTGTTACGCTTATATCACCAACAGGGCAAAGCTACCAGTTTATGAACGGTTATTTAAGTCCCGCAGTGGGAAATAATTTCACAACAATTTTTGATGACCAGGCGGATAGCACACTTGTTAACAACAGGTATTACAATCTGCTTCCGCGTGTTAAAACACAGGGCAGCATTAACAGCGCTTTCAGCGGAAATAGTTCAGCAGGTGTCTGGAAACTGAGGATCATTGATGCATCAGGCCTTGAAATTGGATATTTAACAGCATGGGGTATACAAATAAACAATTCACCGGTGATAGGAATACAGAATATTTCAGGCGAAGTGCCGGAGAGATTTTCGCTGGGTCAGAATTATCCTAATCCGTTCAATCCAATAACAAATGTCAGGATCCAGATGCCAAATAGCGGTTTTGTGAAACTTACTGTATTTGATATCACAGGCAAAGAAATCGCAACCCTTGTAAACGAAGAACTGACAGCAGGAACATATAATGTGGATTTTGACGGCAGTAATCTTGCAAGCGGTACATATTTTTACAGGATGGTTGTTGGTGACAACACCAACAGCGGGGTTAGTTTCAGCGGTGTGAAGAAAATGATATTAATAAAGTAAGTTTTTCATGAAACTAAAAATTTTTAAGGCCATTGGGGGGCAATTGAAAATTTTAAAACATTTTAATAAAAGGAAAAAAATGAAACAAAGAGCGGTAAAACTAACTGAACCTGAAACAAACAACGAATCAAGTAAAAGGATTTCGCAGAACCTTTTTAAAAAGATATTTCTAAGCGTATTTATCTTAACATTATTTTCGCTGAATATTAACGCACAGATGTTCTGGGGGCAGGCGGGGAACTTTGGCGGAACTAAATACGCCTCTGCGCCAAGCTCAGCATCACTTAATATTACCGGAAGTTTTACTATAGAGTGCTGGGTTTACAGGTCAACTGCCGGACTGGGTTATATAATGCATAAAGCAAACGGCAGCAATACAGGTTATACTTTATATGTAAATCCAACAGGCTTAATAACTGTAGGAACAAATAACACACAGCGGCTTACCAGTTCTGCAAGTGTTCCCGAAAACATATGGACGCATGTTGCGGCAACTTATCTTGCCGGTTCAACATATACTATATATATAAACGGTGTAACAAGCGGGACCGCTTCGTCAAATTCAAACCCGTTATCAAACACAGATTCACTCCTGATAGGAAAGCGTGAGAACGGCATCAACCTCCCGGGGATGCTTGATGAGATAAGGATATGGAACAGGCCGCTCTCACAGGCTGAAATACAGCGAAACATGCGCACATCACTTGGAGCTACCGGCGGAAATTACACCGGGCTCGTCTTCTCGCTTACATTCCAGGATGAAAACAGCAACGCAACATTATTCAATTTTACTGACTGGTCGGGCAACGGCAACACTTCATACAACAGGGGTGTTACCGCAATTGATCTTGGCAGCAAGCCCAGCAGTGTTTTTTCGCTGAATGAATCCTTGGATTTAGACGGAACAAACAGTTATTTTGCTGTGCCAAACCATTCAAGCTTTGATCTTAATGGTGAATCAACATTTGAAGCCTGGGTTTACATGGCAGGTTTTACAAGCGGTCAGGGGCAGAACATAATTTCAAAAGGTATTTCAAACGATGGTTACTCAATTTTTGTTACAACGGGCGGCATATTAGCCTATAGGATAAATTCAACATCCGCATCAACCAATTACCCGATGCCTGTCGGGCGCTGGGTTCATGTTGCGTTTACAATTGATGCTGCAAACCTTGTACGGGCGTATGTAAACGGTACGCAGGTAACAAGCGCAACAAGAACAGCAATTATATCAAACACAGATTCATTGTTCATCGGCAAATCAAATTCCGGCGGCTACTTTAACGGTTTTATTGATGAAGTAAGAATATCAAAATTCGTTAAAACGCCTGCGCAGATAAAGGATTATCTGTACTGCTCGGTTGATGCATCAAACGATCTTCCGGGAACAGATATTGTATGGAATTTCGACGGGTTGGCAAGAGATAACGGCAATCACGGCACCCGCGGTTACTTCAGGGGTAATGCGCTGTTTTCAAACCCGGGAACACAAACCAATGTTCCGGTATCTCCTTTGGTGAGGGCAGATAATAATAATTTCACTGCAGGCTACAATACTAAAACATCGTCAAGAAGAATTCCTGAAACAGGAACATCCGGAAATATGACAGATGACTCAATTATAATAGCGGGAAACCCGTCAATTTCCGATATCAATTTATTTGTTGGCATAAACCACACTTATGATGGCGATATCGATATGGTGCTTATCGCACCAAACGGTGATTCTGTTACGGTATGCGCAGATTTTTTTGCCGCAGGAAATAACGATAATATAGTTGCAATATTTGACGATAATGCAGACAGCTCATTAATTAATAACCGGTATATAGATATTTCTACAAGAATAAAACCACTGAACAGCATGAATCCTGTATTTACAGGCGATAATCCTAACGGTGTGTGGAGATTAAGGATCAGAGATGATAATACCAGCGATACCGGAAGGATGTATTCATGGGGTATTCAGATAAATAATTCGCCCCTGGTTGGTATTCAGAATGTTTCAAACGAAATACCGGACAGGTTTGAGCTGAAGCAGAATTACCCGAATCCATTTAATCCTGTAACAAATATAAATTTCACCATACCCAAAGAAGGCTTTGTTACGCTTAAGGTATTTGATATAACCGGAAGAGAAGTAAAAACTCTTGTTAATGAAAATTTACAGTCCGGAAAATATAATGTTGATTTCAGCGGTATGGAGCTTTCAAGCGGTGTGTATTTCTACAGGCTTGATGTTCGTCAAGCCGGATCTTCGACTGAAGGATTTTCTGATGTTAAAAAAATGATTTTAGTAAAATAATGAAATCATTACTCAGTCCCCGGGCCGGGCCGCCATGGCGCATTTGGAAATGGGGAATAAAATATTATCTGTGCAGAGTCCCTTAACAGGTGACTCTGCGGAAACAATAAGAACTAACAATTAATTAATGTTTTGAGAATAAAAATCTGTATGCCCGCCTTCCCGGGCATGACAGATGGGAGAAATAAAATGAACATGGATAAATATGACAAAGCTTTAGACAAAACCTTTAATACGGTCAACACTGTTTACAGTATAGGCAGAAGAATTGTTTATGTGCTGATGGGAATAATATTCTTTTTCGCCGGCATCGGGCTTGTAGTATGGGGATACGTAAATGTAAAAAACAAGATCGATGGTTCTGTCTACGTAAAAACTGAAGGAACGGTTATCAGTATGCGCGAGGTTCCGCCAACGCAGGATGCGGGCGAAACATGGACGCCAACCATAAAGTTCAAGGACCGATCAGGTAAAGAACGTACATTTGAGTCTAACGTATCAAGTGATCCGCCCGCATATGAAATTGGTGAAAAAGTTGAGCTGCTCTATCCCGAAGGCAGGCCTGAGGATGTATTCATTAATTCATTTTTGGAAAAGTGGTTTACACCAATAATGCTGGGAATTGGAGGACTTGTTATGTTTATTTCCAGTATATGGATGATGTTTACCGGCTTCAGAAGGAATAAACCATCTAAGAATACGGGTTCGGGAACTGCAGACGGGTCGACATCGTATGTGAGTATGGGGTGAATGACTTTTTTAGCTCCCCTCCAGTATTCAGGAGGGGAGCTAAAGGCAATATTTTTAGAAAAATTCTCTAAAACATTGAACATATTTTTTCCATAAAAAATCACGATTCGAGGCTTTTATTTATATACAGTTATAATTAATTTAAACATAATTCACATGGGATTATTTAACAGCATTTTCAAAGGATTTCACCAGGTTATCAACGGCGGCAAGGATGTTTTGGCGCCCGTTGAAGGAATCGGGTTTGAAGATTGGGCGAAAGCGAATGCCGGGATAGCTTCTGGCAAATCAGTTGATGAAATAGCAAAGCAGCTTGGCGTTGACCGCCCAAGGTGGGATAGAGCCAACGAAGAATGGCTTGCAAGAATGAAAAATGACAAGACATTCACGCTATCCATGAAATACGCATCTGTTTTTAACAAGAACGCAGCAGGAAACCTGCCGCTTAAAAAGGATTTCAATGACCAGACCTATCCCATTGAAAAGTATGCTGAGGTAACGGTTGCTATGGAATTCCTTGGTAAACAGGGACGCGATGCACAGGATGTACTGAAAGATTTCGGGTTAACGGTTGCGGATTATTCAAACTTAGGGAGTTACTATACAAAGAAAATTTTTATGAGCCCGATGGGGCTCGGGATGAAATTCCAGAACCATATTATGGAGTACCGCGCGAAGTATGAGAAGATAATTCAGGATGACGGCACACATGATGATATTAAATTTTGACAAGAAAAATGATTTTAATTAAGTAAGATAAA